>NZ_JBSFWK010000025.1:0-117408 GCF_053594815.1 Streptomyces sp. NPDC002577
CCACGAGGGCGCTCCGGCGCCTTGCGATCGCACGCACCAGACACCGCGAGGCCCGCCCTCCGGGCGGACGACGGGAATTTGACGACAGGGCCTAGAGCAGCCCGTCCCACATCTGCTCGAGCAGTACCGACCACCAGCTCTCCGGCGACGCGAGCGCCCCCGGGTCGAGGGCGGCCAGCTGCGCCTGGAAGTCGACGGTCCAGCGGCCCGCCTGCTCCTGGTTGAGCCCGAACCGCAGCCGCCACATCCGCCCCAGCAGGGCGAGACAGCGCACGAACTCCGGCAGCCCGGTGTTCACGAACTGCGGCGGTACGGAAGCACCGCCCGGCCCCGCCTCCACCGGCACCGCGACGATGTTCGCCGTGCCGTACTGGACGCAGACGGCACGGCCGAAGTCGCTGCCCATCACCAGATACGAACCGGCGTCCGCCGCGGGCTGCACCCCGCGCTCCTGCGCCAGCTCGGCGAGCGTGGGCACCGGCCGGCCCGGCTGGGCCTGCGCCCAGAAGAACGGGCCCATGTCGACGGGCAGTCCGGCCACCACCAGGGTGTGCGCCACGATGTCCGGCACACCCTGGCGGGACACCGCACGCTGGTCGAACCGGAAGACCCCGGGACCGAACGCGCCCGCCAGCTCCTGCGCGACGCCCTCCGGCGGGACCGGTGGCGCGGGCTGCACCTGCGGCAGCGGAGCACGCACCGGAGCCGGACGCGCCGGCCCGTCCGCGACCTGGTGCAACTCACCCTGATGCGCGAGCAGTTGCTGCATACCCTGCCGGCGCGACGCATGGTCCTTGCCGTAGGGCGCGATCGACGTGATGCGCGCCTGCGGCCAGTTCTCACGGATCATGCGCGCGCAGTACGCGCCGGGCAGCTCGCACGACTCCAGCTCGGTGTGCAGCTCGAGGACCTGGTCCGGCGGGACGTTCATGGCGCGCAGCTCGTGGAAGATCTGCCACTCCGGGTGCGGTGTACCGGGCGCCGAGCGGCGGATGAGCTGCTGCTCGGCGCCGTCCTGCGCGCGGTAGCGCAGCACGGCCTGGTAGCCGGGGCCGACGGTCGGCGGACCGGGGGGCTGCTGCGGGTAGCCGTACGCGGGGATCGGCTGACCCGGGATCGGCTGACCCGGTACGGGCCCCGGCATACCGGGCGGCGGCATGCCGGGGACGCCCGGAGCACCCGGAACGCCCGGAGGTCCGGAGAGCACGGTCGCCGCATGGTGGACACCGCCCGGAGGGGCACCCGGCGGCGTACCAGGGGCACCCGGAGTTCCCGGCGCACCCGCGGTGCCCGGCGCACCCGGCTGCGGAGGCATGCCGACCCCGCCCGGACCGCCCGGGCCGGGACCGGCCAGCACCGTGGCTGCATGATGTACGTCGCCAGGCGGCGTACCCGGCCTGCCGGGGCCACCCGGAGCACCGAGACCACCGGGAGCGCCCGGCGGGGCCTGCGGAACGCCGAGCGGGCCAGGCGGATTGGGGCCGCCCGGTGCCTCGGACCTGTCGGGGGGCAACTGCGGCACGACTTGCGTCGGCACGTAACCACCCGGCGCGATGCCGGGAGCACCGGAACCGCTGGGCGAAGGCGTACTGCCAGGACGTGCGCCCGGCGTACCCGGAGCGCCCGGAGGCGGCGGCACCGGCGGCAGGCCGCCTCGCGCGTCCCGCGGCGGGGCCCCGGCCTTGCTGGTCGCGGCATCGGCGATGTCACCGGCGCCAGGCGGAGGCGGGGTGCCAGGAGCCCCGGGGACACCGGGAGCCCCCGGCGTGCCCGGCGCAGCCGGAGGCCGGGGCGCGGCAGACCCGGGCGCCACCGCAGGCGCGGGCGGCCGGGCCGCTTCGGGCCCCGGATAGCCGTACGACGCAGGCGCACCCGGGATGCCCGGAGCGCCCGGCGCGGGGGTGCCGGGCGGCATGGCCGGAGCCTGCGGATAGCCGTACGCGGGTGCACCGGAACTGTCCAGAACGGGCGCGACCGCGGTGGGCGGCAGCCCGCTGCCGCCCGACATCAGCGCGGTCTTCTCGTCCGGCGCCACACCGGGCGGCGGGATCTCCTCGTCGTCCGCGCCGACCAGGGGCGGGGCGAAGACCGTCGCGGGAGGCGGCACGGAACGGTCGTCTCCCGGGTCCGCGTTGGTGTCGGTCCCCGCCCACGGCGTCGCCCCGGCCGGAACGCCCGGCGACGTCGCGGGCAGCCCCTCACCGGCAGCCGCGGCGTCATGCACCGAAGCCCCGCCGGTACCGTCGCCCGAGCCCGCAGAACTGCCGGACGAGAGCGAACCGGCCGCAACACCTGCAGAAACCCCGGCACCCTCGGACGAACCCGGCGAACCCGCCCCCGAAGCCGTACCCGAACCCGAACCCACGGCCGAACCCGAACCGACCGCCGAACCCACGGCCGACCCCGACCCCGACCCCGCAGAAACCCCGGACCCCCCAGCCCCCCGCCGGTCCGCACCCCCCAGCCGGTCCGCCGCCTCCTGCAACCACTCGGGCGGAGTCAGCAGAAACGACGTCTGATTGAGATCGACCCGGTCGAGCACCGGAGACGCCGCCGACACGTCCGACGCGCCGTACTCCTCCTCGTACCGGCGGATGACCTCGCCCACCGGCAGACCCGGCCACAACGTCGCCTCGCCGCTGTCCCGCGCGATGACCAGCCGCTGCCGGCCACCGTCCGAACGCGGACCCTCCGCACGGTCCTCCGCCCACACCACGAAGCCGAGCTCGAACTCCCGCACCCGCACCTCGCGATGCTGGTACGCGGGCAGATCACCGTTGATCCACTCTTCCGCGCGCTCCTGCGCCTGCGCAAAGGTCACCATCGCCCAGCTCACTCCCCCGCCGAGGACACCGGAACGGCACGCGCGAAGCCGCCGTCCACCATCAGGTTGGCCACGGTCTCCAGCTCCGGCGGATTGCCCGCGAGCCGCGCCAGAAACGCATCGAAGTCATCACCGCAGGGCAGCAACAGCCGCTCCACCCGCTCGGCCACCTGCCAGCCGTCCCGGTCCCGCACATCGTCATACGCGCAGAACCACACCGAACCGATCCGGTCGCCCTTCACCTTCACAGCCAGCAGACCGCCCTGGACGAACGCGACCCCCAGATAGTCCTTCGTCAGATGGTCACGCAGACACTTGTTCACATACACAAGGTCATTGACCGCCGCCTCGTCCCGCACCGTGAAGAACGGCTGATCGACCAGCAGCCCCAACTCGGCGTCCAACGCGGCACCCACCGGAGCACAACCCCCCGCCGCCTTCAAGAACGACCGGTACGCACCCGGCAACCGATAACCCAACTCCTCCTCGACACCCAGGATCTGCTGCTCCGTCACCGCCACCGACGACTTCGGCAGACCGAAGTGCACAGGACGCGTCTCCTGCAACGGCCGCGTACCCCGCTTGCTCTGATCCACAGCAGCCGTCGCCAGACCCCCGTGATGACGCAGAAGCGCCTTCACCTCGACCGGCACCAACTCAAGACGACGCGCCCCCGGCACGTGATGCCACGTCCAGCCATGCGGCGTCGCCACCGGCGGAATCGTGTCCCACAACTCATGACCCTGCGCCGCCAACGCCGCGTTCGCCGACACATAGTCCGTCAAACGCAGCTCGTCGACCCCGAACCCCTCCGGAGGATCGGCGATTTCAGCCGCCGCACGTGCAAAAGGCGAGAAGTCCGGAAAGCCCCCCTCGTCCACCCGCACGCCCCTAGGATGGCGAGCAGCCCGAACCGGGTCCGGGAAGTGAACGACCTGCCCGGCGTAAGCCGCGTTCGGCGGCGCGGCTTGCTGCCCGAGCCGACCTGTCGTCATGACCGTTGCCCCCTGCGGCACTGAGAGATGGATCGCGGATGTCGACAGCCTATGCCGTAGAACGACACCGGTCACCGGACCTCCGGTTCCGTGACCAGCGATCACCTGCCCGTGACCGACAGCCGAACCTCCAGCGTGTCGCACAGCCCCCAGCTTCCGTACCGCTCACCGCATTTGGCAGGCTGTCCCCGCGCTCGGCGGCGATCCGCACTGGCGGCAGCCACCGCGGGCAAGAGGGGAGCACCACATGCACACAGCACAACCAGACACCGCATCCGGAGACCCCCGGATCGGCTGGAGCAGCGCCGAAGCACCGCACGCTCCCGCCCTCAACCACCGCCGCGACGGCATCCTCCCCACCGTCGCCGCCGCACTCTCCGTCCGCGGCACCACCCTCACCGGCACCCCCGCCCGCGGAGAACAGCCCCCCGCACTCCACCCCCTCGTACAGGACTTCCTCGACGCCCTGACGAGCGGTCAACGCGAACGCTTCACCGGACGCTGCGCCGAAGCCATCCTCATCTCCCGGCACCTCGGCGCCGCCGACAACGAACGCTCCAAACGCGCCCGACGCAGACCCATGACCAACGGCGAAGCCCGCAAAACCCTCAAGAACGCCAAACTCACCACCCGGCGCATCCGCGAGGACGGCGACCCCCTCCACGGCAGCTTCGCCCGGCCCTGCCGCTCCTGCACCGCACTCGCCGCCCACTTCGGCGTACGCATCGTCGACCCCACCGCGCCCGACGACTGACCCCCCACCCCGGGCACAACAGGATCCACCCCCGCAGGACGACCGAACGAAGGCCGATGCAACCCGACCGCACCTCCACCACCCGATTCCCCGTAGCCGTCGACGCCGCCCTGCGCACAGCAGGCTGGCAACCAGGACGCTGGGACATCAAACAGGCCGAATACTGGGCCGACACCCTCCGCGGACACACCTCACCCGCAGGACACGAACACAGCGTCTTCCCCGCCGCCGTCGAAGCATGGGCCGAATTCGGCGGACTCCACATCACGCCCTCCGGACCCGGACGGCAGATCGCCCCCGCCGCCCTCCACCTCGAACCCCTCCACGGGCTCCACATGGCCCGCACCCTCGGCGACCTCGGACGAGCCCTCGGCAGCGAGGTCTGCCCACTCGGCGAGGAAAGCGAGACCCAGGCCCTCCTCGCCATCGACGCCGAAGGCCGCATCTACAGCCTCGACCACAGCGGCGACTGGTACCTCGGCAACACCGTCGACCAAGCCCTGTCAGCCCTCCTCATGGGAGCCCAGCCCACCCGGCTCACCGTCGGCTGACCCACCCGCCCGGCTCCCGCCAAGCGCGCCGCCCGCAGGCCCAGCAACAAGGGGCCCGCTCAGCTCACCGCCGGAATCACCGCCGACACCCGGAAACCCCCCGCATCCGTCGGCCCCGACACAAACACCCCACCGAGCGCCGCCACCCGCTCCTTCATCCCCACCAGACCATTCCCCCCACTCGGCAACCGCGCATCCGAAGCCGAATCCACCGCCGGCGGCGGCTCGTTCTCCACCTGCATCGCAATCTCCGCCGCCCGATGCGCCAACCGCACACGCGCCTTCGCCCCCGCCGCATGCTTGTGCACATTCGTCAGCGCCTCCTGCACCACCCGATACGCGGTCTGCTCGACCTCAGGCGCATACACACGCGACTCCCCCTCCACCCACAACTCCACCACCATCCCCGCCTCCCTGGACTGCCCCACCAACACATCCAGCTCAGCAAGCGACGGCCCCTCCACCCCCTCATCCACAGCCGCCCGCGAAGCCGCCGCAGCCGCCGCCACACCCACCCCCGCCAACGGCACCGGCTCACCCGCAGACACCGGACCCTCCCCCGCCCTCAGCACACCCAGCATCTCCCGCAACTCCGTCAGCGCCTGGCGACCCATATCACCGACCAACGCCGCGTTCTTCACGGCCTTCTCCGGATCCCTCCGCGCCACCGCCTGCAACGCCGCCGCATGCACCACCATCAAACTCACCCGATGCGCCACCACGTCATGCATCTCACGAGCGATACGCCGACGCTCCTCACTCCGCGCCCACTCCGCACGCTCCTCCGCCCGCTCCGCAAGCAACTGAAGCTCCCGCTCCAAACTGCCCGCACGCTCCCGCAGACTCTCCATCAAACGACGCCGCGCCCCCACATACAGACCCAGCAACACCGGAGGCGCCGTCATCCCCAACGACATCGTGATCGCCACAAACGGGACGAACCAGTCACCTATCGTCAGATCCCCGTGCCCCATGTCCTGATGCGCCCGCACAAACCCGACGATCATCGTCCCCGCGAACGACATACCGGCCAGCGCCCCGATGATCCGCCGCGGCACCTCCGACGCCGCAAGCGAGTAGAGCCCCACCAGACCCAGCAGGAACCCCATCTGCGCCGGCGTGATCGCAACCGACACCAGCACCACCGCCACCGGCCACCGCCGCCGCAACACCAGCACGGAACCGGCCACCAGCCCGAAAACCACCCCCACCGGCACCGGCAACCCCGCGTCATGCGCGAACCGAAGCCCCTCGGCCGCACACTCCACGGCCGACACCACCGCCAGCCCCACATCCAGCACGGCACTACGCCACCGCGCCCACCACCACGGCCCGATCACGGCCGCACTGTGAGCATCCCCCGTCGTGGTCATGCCCCCCAGCGTACGGGCGGGGACCGCCGGTTTTCCGGTGAGTTTCACCGCAACCGACAACAGCTTCTCGAACATTCGAACAGCACCGAAAGTTACGCCTATCACACGATCTGTCTAATCAACTCGGCTTTCCACCCGGACGCCCGCATTCCGCCGCGACGGTATGCCCATGACAGCGATCACCGGCAAATACGCCGACTTCGAGGGCCTGCGCGAGCAGGCCGTCGCCCTGCGGAGGGCGGGCCTCAGCCGCCGCCAGATCCGCGACCGCCTCCACGTCGACAACAACGACATCCTGAACCGGCTGCTGGAGGGCGAGCCGCCGCCGGAGTGGACGAAGCGCCCGAACGCGAAGGACGACCTCCGCGCGAAGGCCCGCGAGCTACGGCTCCAGGGCTGGACGTACGACCAGATCCAGGTAGAGCTGGGGTGCTCGAAGAGTTCGATCTCGCTTTGGGTTCGGGATCTGCCGAAGCCGGAGCGGCGGGATCCGGCCGAGCAGGCGAAGCTCGCGGCGAGGAAACGGTGGGAGCACGAGCTTGCCATCCGTGACGTCGAGCGCCAGCAGACGAAGGTAACGGCGGCTGGTGAGGTCGGCGCGATGACAGAGCGGGAGCTCTTCGTAGCTGGCGTGGCTCTGTACTGGGCGGAAGGTGCGAAGGACAAGCCGTACGCGCGACGGGAGAACGTTCTTTTCGTCAACAGCGATCCAGGGGTCATCCAGATCTACCTGGCCTGGCTGAGCCTGCTGGACGTCGAGTCGGAACGCCTCAGCTACCGCGTCATGATCCACATGACGGCGGACGTGGAGGGCGCCAAGCGCTACTGGGCTGACCTTGTAGGCGTCGACGTCGCCACCTTCCAGAAGACCACGATCAAGAAGCACAACCCGAAGACGGTCCGCAAGAACGTAGGCGACGACTACAGGGGTTGCCTCGTGATCCGCGTCTCGCAAGGCGCGGAGCTCTACCGTCGCATCGAAGGCTGGTGGACTGGGATGGTCGCTTCAGTCAGTGGGATCACGCCCCCCACCTCCGGTAAGGTCTGACGCAGCGATCCGCCGTAGTGTAATTGGCAGCACGGCACCCTTTGGAGGTGTTTCGGTCTAGGTTCGAGTCCTAGCGGCGGAGCTGCAAAGTTCGGGTCCTGACCTCCCAGGTCAGGACCCGCCCTCGTTTCCGCCCCACTACGCCCCGGTATCCTGCGGGTGTCCACCACCCGAAGCACCGAAGCCGAAGGGCATTCCCGTGAGCGCCAACCGCCCGGCCGCCGTCGTCGTCCTCGCAGCGGGTGAGGGCACCCGTATGAAGTCGGCCACCCCGAAGGTTCTGCACGACATCTGTGGCCGTTCCCTGGTGGGGCACGTTCTGGCTGCCGCTCGGGAGTTGGACCCCCAGGAGCTCGTGGTCGTCGTGGGGCACGCTCGTGAGCAGGTCGCGGCGCATCTGGCCGAGGTCGACGCGGCTGCTCGTACGGCTGTGCAGGAGAAGCAGAAGGGCACCGGTCATGCGGTGCGCATGGCTCTGGAGGAGCTGGGCGGGGCGGTCGACGGGACTGTGATCGTCGTCTGCGGCGACACTCCGCTGCTGGCGGGGGAAACGCTCCAGCGGCTTGCCGGGACCCATGCGGCCGATGGCAACGCGGTGACGGTGCTGACGGCCGAGGTCCCGGACGCGACGGGGTACGGCCGGATCGTGCGGGACGAGGCTTCCGGTGCCGTGACGGCGATCGTGGAGCACAAGGACGCGACCGAGGCGCAGCGTGCGATCCGTGAGATCAACTCGGGCGTGTTCGCGTTCGACGGCCGGCTGCTCGCGGACGCGTTGGGCAGGGTGCGTACGAACAACAGCCAGGGCGAGGAGTATCTGACGGACGTCCTCGGGATCCTGCGTGAGGCGGGCCACCGGGTGGGTGCTTCGGTCTCAGCGGACCACCATGAGATCGCGGGGATCAACAACCGGGTGCAGCTGGCGGAGGCGCGGCGGATTCTGAACGACCGGCTGTTGGAGCGGGCGATGCTCGCGGGTGTGACGGTGGTGGATCCTGCGTCGACGTGGGTGGATGTGACGGTGACGTTCGAGCAGGACGCGATCGTGCATCCGGGTACGCAGTTGTTGGGGGCCACGCACATCGCGGAGGGTGCCGAGGTGGGTCCGAATGCGCGGCTGACGGACACGAGGGTGGGCGCGGGGGCGCGGGTGGACAACAGCGTGTCGGATCGCGCGGAGATCGGCGCGCAGGCGAGTGTGGGGCCGTATGCGTATCTGCGGCCTGGTACGCGGCTGGGTCTGAAGGCCAAGGCGGGTACGTATGTGGAGATGAAGAACGCCAGGATCGGTGAGGGGACGAAGGTCCCGCATTTGTCGTATGTCGGTGATGCGACGATCGGTGAGTACACGAACATCGGTGCGGCGAGTGTGTTTGTGAACTATGACGGTCAGGACAAGCACCACACGACGGTGGGGTCGCATTGTCGTACTGGTTCGGACAACATGTTTGTGGCTCCTGTCACGATCGGGGATGGGGCGTACACCGCTGCGGGTTCGGTGATCACGAAGGATGTGCCGCCTGGTTCGCTGGCTGTGGCGCGTGGTCAGCAGCGGAATATCGAGGGCTGGGTGGCCCGTAAGCGTCCGGGGAGCGCGGCTGCGAAGGCGGCTGAGGCGGTGTCCCGGGAGCCGGAAGGCGAAAGCTGACCGGAAACAGGTGCGCTGGAGTCGGCGTACCGTGATAGGTGCACACAATTCGGCTGGCTCGTTGCGGACGGGTGCGCGGGCGGCAGTAGAGAACTCGTCTGAGGAGACAGTGCTGTGACCGGAATCAAGGCCACCGGGCAGAAGAAGATGATGCTCTTTTCCGGCCGCGCGCATCCTGAGTTGGCGGAGGAGGTCGCTCGCGCGTTGGGGGTCGGCATTGTGCCGACGAAGGCGTTCGACTTCGCCAATGGCGAGATCTATGTGCGCTATCAGGAGTCGGCTCGTGGTGCGGATTGTTTCTTGATCCAGAGTCACACGGCTCCGATCAATAAGTGGATCATGGAGCAGTTGATCATGATCGATGCTCTGAAGCGGGCTTCGGCCCGGAGCATCACCGTGATCGTGCCGTTCTACGGGTATGCGCGTCAGGACAAGAAGCACCGTGGGCGTGAGCCGATCTCGGCTCGTCTGGTCGCGGACCTGATGAAGACGGCGGGTGCGGACCGGATTCTTACGGTCGATCTGCACACGGACCAGATTCAGGGCTTCTTCGACGGTCCGGTGGACCACCTGTTCGCGCTGCCGATCCTCGCGGACTACGTGGGTGCGAAGGTCGACCGCGACAAGCTGACCGTGGTCTCCCCGGACGCCGGCCGGGTGCGGGTTGCCGACCGCTGGTGCGACCGTCTCGGTGCGCCGCTGGCCATCGTGCACAAGCGCCGTGACAAGGACGTTGCCAATCAGGTCACCGTGCACGAGGTCGTGGGTGACGTGAAGGACCGTGTGTGTGTCCTGGTCGACGACATGATCGACACGGGTGGCACGATCTGCGCCGCTGCGGACGCTCTGTTCGCGCATGGTGCGGAGGATGTCATCGTGACGGCGACGCATGGTGTGCTGTCGGGTCCGGCGGCGGACCGGTTGAAGAACTCGAAGGTGAGCGAGTTCGTGTTCACGGACACGCTGCCGACGCCGGGTGAGCTGGAGCTGGACAAGATCACGGTGCTGTCGATCGCTCCGACGATCGCGAGTGCGGTGCGTGAGGTCTTCGAGGATGGTTCGGTGACGAGCCTGTTCGAGGAGCAGTGACCTTTCTCTGATCTAGATCGTTTTGGGTGCGGCCTGCCGCGCCGAGTAGACTGTCCAAGTTGCTCGGCGAGGGAGGCCGCACTTTCATTGGGTGCGGCGGTCCGTTATCGACGCGCTCTTCGTAGCAGGCCAGTCGTGTGGCCGGGTAACCGCCACAAATCCGTCTGACTTACGAGGAGTGCACATGTCCGAGGTGAAGATCTCCGCCGCGACCCGCACCGAGTTCGGCAAGGGTGCCGCGCGCCGCATCCGCCGTGACAACAAGGTTCCGGGTGTCCTGTACGGCCACGGCTCCGACCCGCTGCACCTGACCCTTCCGGGCCACGACCTGCTGCTCGCGCTGCGTACGCCGAACGTCCTGCTGTCCCTGGACATCGACGGCAAGACCAGCGAGCTGGCGATCCCGAAGGCCGTGCAGCGTGACGCGATCAAGGGCTTCCTCGAGCACGTCGACCTGCTGCTGGTCAAGCGCGGCGAGAAGGTCTCGGTCGAGGTTCCGGTGCACACCGAGGGTGAGCTCGCCGCGGGCGGCAACCTGCTCGAGCACGTGCTGAACGCGCTGCCGGTCGAGGCCGAGGCGACCCACATCCCCGAGGCTGTCACCGTCTCCATCGAGGGCCTGGAGGCCGGTGCCTCCGTCCTCGCCAAGGACATCACGCTGCCGAACGGTGTGACGCTGGCCGTCGAGGAGGACGCGGTCGTCCTTCAGGTGCTGGCCGCGCAGGCCGAGGAGGCGCCCGAGGGTGCCGAGGAAGAGGGCGCCGAGGCCGCGGAGTAGTTTCCGCTCGCTGGGAGTGCTTCCGGCAGTTTGTTCTTCAGCCGCCGTTTTCCGTGCCGAGAGGCGCGGAAGACGGCGGCTGGCGCGTATGAAGGAGACATGCAGATGACGACGTCGGATGCGGGCGCCCCCTGGCTGATCGCGGGGCTCGGCAACCCTGGTCCGGGGTATGCGATGAACCGGCACAACGTGGGGTTCATGGTGGCGGATCTGCTCGCGGAGCGGATAGGTGGCGCGTTCAAGCGGAGCGGCAAGGCGCAGGCGCAGGTCGTCGAGGGGCGGATCGGGGCGCCGGGTCCGGCGAGTCGGCGGGTGGTGCTGGCGAAGCCGTTGTCGTACATGAATCTCTCGGGTGGTCCGGTGACGGCGCTGCGGGATTTCTACAAGGTGCCGACGGCGAACATCGTGGCGATCCATGACGAGCTGGATATCGACTACGGCACGCTGCGGTTGAAGCTGGGTGGTGGCGACAACGGCCACAACGGGCTGAAGTCCATGACGAAGGCGATGGGGCGGGAGTATCACCGGGTGCGGTTCGGGATCGGGCGTCCGCCGGGTCGTATGCAGGTCGCGGACTTCGTCCTGAAGGATTTCTCGTCGGCTGAGCGCAAGGAGCTGGACTACTTCGTGGACCGGGCCGCGGATGCGGTCGAGTGTCTGGTGGCGGAGGGGCTGGAGCGGGCGCAGAGCGCGTACAACTCCTGACGTCTCGGTGTGTTCGGGACGTGTTGTGGCACTTGTGGCCTCTCGCCCGTAGAGGTTGACCGGGTGCTGTCATATGGCCAAGGATCGCGGCCATGCCAAGCACGTCAGCCTCTTCAGCCACTTCGGCCACGGTTTCTTCGCGTCGCCCGGGCATCGTCAAGCGCAGTCGTACGCGCAGAGCGGGCGAGAGCGCGTATGGGTTGTTGCTGCTCGGGCGGCGGGTGGCGATGGCGGGGATTGCGCTGTTGCTGCTGGTCGGCGGGGTGTGGCAGTCGTGGGGGTCGGCGCAGCATGTGATGTTCACGAAGGGGCGTGAGCGCGGCACGATGACGGTGCTGCGGTGCGGCGAGGAGCAGTGCACGGGTTCGTATGCTCCTTTGTCGCCGGGTTCGCAGCCGCGCGACCGTGTGGTGATCGAGCGGTCGATCGCCGAGGAGAAGGGCGCGAAGGTCCCGGTGGTGATCAAGCCCGGTACGGATGAGGTGGTCCGTTCGGGTGTGGCGGGTCTTCTGCATGCGTGGGTTCCGCTGGGCGGGGCGCTGTTGCTGGCGGCCGTCGTCATCGCGGGGGGCTTGCGGATGCGGCGTACGGCGTGGGTGGCGGCGGGGTTGGGGGTCGCGTTGCTCACGGCTTCGTTCGCGACGCTCTGACGTATGTCGCGTTTCCCGTAATCGGGGGCTGGACCACGAACAGCGAGCGGGTGCCCGGGGGAATCCCGGGCACCCGCTTTTTCGTCAGCTGACCTGGTTCAGCCGGTGTTGCGCAGCCCGGCCGCCACACCGTTGACCGTGAGCAGCAGTGCCCGTGCGAGCAGCGGATCGGCTTCCTCGCCGGCCGCCGCCGCGTCCCGCTGCCGCTTCAGCAGCGCGACCTGCAGATACGAGATCGGGTCGAGGTAGGCGTCGCGGATGTCGAAGGTCTGCTGGAGCACCGGGTGGGTGTCAAGCAGCTTCTCGCCACCGGTGATGCGCAGCACCTCCCGCACGGTGAGTTCGTGCTCGGCCTCGATCGCGGAGAACACGTGCTTGAGCTCGTCCGGCACGAGCGTGTCGACGTAGTGGCGGGCGATCCGCAGGTCGGTCTTGGCGAGCGTCATCTCGACGTTGGAGACGAAGTTGCGGAAGAAGTGCCACTGTTCGTGCATCTCGTCGAGCACGGTGTCGAAGCCGGCTTCGCGCAGTGCCTTGAGGCCGGAGCCGACGCCGAACCAGCCGGGCACGATCTGCCGGGACTGGGTCCAGCCGAAGACCCAGGGGATGGCCCGCAGCCCGTCGAGGCCGGCGCCGGAGTCCGGGCGGCGCGAGGGCCGGGAGCCGAGGTGCAGGTCGGCGAGCTGGTCGACCGGGGTCGAGGCGAAGAAGTACGAGGGCAGGTCGGGGTCGTCGACGAGCCCCCGGTACGCGGCGTTGGCGGCGTCGGAGACGAGGTCCATGGCGGCGTCCCAGCGGGCGAGGGCCTCGTCGGACTGGCGGGGGGCCGTGTGCAGGGCGGAGGCCTGCAGGGTTGCCGCGACCGTCAGTTCGAGGTTCTCCCGGGCGAGGGACGGGATGAGGTACTTGTCGGAGATGACCTCGCCCTGCTCGGTGACCTTGATCTCGCCTTCGAGGGTGCCCCAGGGCTGGGCGAGGATCGCGTCGTGGGTGGGGCCGCCGCCGCGGCCGACGGTGCCGCCGCGGCCGTGGAAGAGCCGCAGCCGCACCCCGTAGCGGTGGGCGACGTCGCGCAGGCGCCGCTGCGCGCGGTGGATCTCCCACTGCGAGGTGGTGATGCCGCCGAACTTGGAGGAGTCGGAGTAGCCGAGCATGACCTCCTGGACGTCGCCGCGCAGGGCGACGAGTCGCCGGTAGGAGGGGTCGGCGAGCATGTCGTCGAGGATGACGTCGGCCGCGCGGAGCTCGTCTGTGGTCTCGAGGAGCGGCACGATGCCGATCTTGGCCCAGCCGGCGTGCAGGTCGATCAGTCCGGCCTCGCGGGCGAGCACGGTCGCGGCGAAGACGTCGTCGGCGCCCTGGCACATGGAGATGATGTACGACTCGATGACCTCGGGTCCGAAGACCTCCAGGGCCTTCTTGACGGTGAGGAAGACGCCGAGGGTCTTCTCACCGGCGGCGTCGAGGGGCGCCGGGGTGGGGGCGAGCGGACGCCGGGACCGCAGTTCCTTGGCGAGGAGCTTGGCGCGGTAGTCGCGCGGCATGTCGGCGTACCGCCAGGACTCCTCGCCGAGGCGGTCGAAGAGCTGGCCGAGGGCGTGGTGGTGGGCGTCGGCGTGCTCGCGTACGTCCATGGTGGCGAGCTGCAGGCCGAACGCGGCGAGGGTGCGGATGGTGCGGTTCATGCGGCCGTCGGCGAACAGCCCGCCCCGGTGCGCGCGCAGCGACGTCTGGATGAGGGTGAGGTCGTGCAGCAGCTCGGATGTGCCGAGGTAGTCGCGGCCGGGCTCGTGCTGGGTGCTCTTGGCGAGGCGCTGCTTGGTGTTGACCAGCTTCTGGCGGATGCAGGTGGCCTTGAGCCGGTAGGGCTCCTCGGCGTTGAGGCGCTTGTAGCGGGGGCTGATCTCCGGGAGGTTCTCCAGGTCGGCCTGGAGGGAGGTGAGGAGTTCCTCGGTGGCGCCGGTGTAGCGGATGGAGTTGGAGAGGAAGCCGCGCAGCTCGTCGATCAGGTCGAGCGCGTCGTTGATGCCGTGCTCGTGCTGGAGGATCAGCACGTCCCAGGTGACCTGGGGGGTCACGTTGGGGTTGCCGTCGCGGTCGCCGCCGATCCAGGTGCCGAAGGTGAGGGGGCGGGTGGTCTCGGGCAGCTTGACGCCGACGCGCTCCAGCTCGGCCGTGAGGTCTTCGAGGACGTCGCCGACGGCATTGGCGTGGAGCTCGTCGAGGTAGTAGATGGCGTTGCGGGCCTCGTCGGCGGGCTCGGGGCGGACGACGCGCAGTTCGTCGGTCTGCCACACCAGGTCGATGTTCTCGGCGAGCCGGGTGTCGTAGCGGCGGCGGTCGGCCTCGGTGACCGGGGTCTCCAGGAGCGCGGCGATGCGCCGTAGCTTGTTCAGTACGGAGCGCCGGGCCGCCTCGGTGGGGTGGGCGGTGAAGACGGGGCGGACGTTGAGGTGCTCGACGGTCTGGCGCAGGTGCTCTGGGTCGGCGTCCTTGAGGCGGTCCGCGGTCTGGGCCAGCAGGCCGCCCTCGGCGGAGCGCTTGGCGCCCAGCTCGCGGCCGCGGTGTACCTGCTCGGTGACGTTCGCGAGGTGGAAGTACGTGGAGAATGCGCGTACCAGCTTGGCGGCGGTCTCGAGCTCCGTGCCGCGCAGCAGCTCGGCGGCGGCCTCGCCGTCCTCGCGGGTCAGCCGGCGTACGCGCTCGACCAGCTCGAGCAGCTCGGGGCCCTCCTGCCGTACGAGCGTCTCACCCAGCAGATCGCCCAGTCGGCGGATGTCGGCGCGCAGCTCGGCGCTCGTCGTCATGGTCTGGTCGTCGGCACTGCTCACAGGTGCGGCTCCTTGCAGTGTTGAAGCACGTCTGGGAGGGGACCCGGGTCCTGGCGCGGCGGGTGCCGCATCAGGGACCGGGCGCCCGGGAAGAAAAGAGAGCGGACCGCGCTGTCCGACCGACTCCAAGGATAGGTGTCCTTGCCTGCGCGCCGTCTCAAGGCCTCTCGCCGGACCGCGAGACGCCAGCGGGACGCCACACTTACGATGCCGTAGGTTACGGAAGCGTAGGAAACTGTTGTCCAGGACACCCGCCAGACCACCTGCCACCACCTCGACCCCACAGGGGACGCCCCATGACCACGAGCTCCGATGTGATCCAAGACGCCCCGCAGGCGTCGTCTGACAAGACCGGGACCCCAGTTCCATCCGCCACTCTGGGCGGTGAGCAGAAGCGGTCGATCGAGCAGATCACGCTGCTGCTGTTCATCACGGTGCCCTTCCTGGCCCTGCTGGCGGCGGTGCCGCTGGCCTGGGGCTGGGGTGTGAGCTGGCTCGACCTCGGCCTCCTGGTGTTCTTCTACTACCTCGGGTGCCACGGCATCACGATCGGCTTCCACCGCTACTTCACGCATGGCTCGTTCAAGGCGAAGCGTCCGCTGCGCATCGCGCTGGCGATCGCGGGTTCGCTGGCCGTGGAGGGTCCGCTGGTGCGGTGGGTGGCCGATCACCGCAAGCACCACAAGTTCTCCGACGCGGAGGGCGACCCGCATTCGCCGTGGCGTTACGGCGAGACGGTCCCGGCCCTGATGAAGGGCCTGTGGTGGGCCCATCTCGGCTGGATGTTCGACGAGGAGCAGACGCCGCAGGACAAGTACGCACCGGACCTGATCAAGGACAAGGCGATCCGGACGATCTCGCGCCAGTTCATCTACTGGACCATGGTCTCGCTGGCGCTGCCCGCCTTGATCGGCGGTCTGGTGACGATGTCCTGGTGGGGTGCTTTCACGGCGTTCTTCTGGGGCTCGCTCGTACGGGTGGCTTTGCTGCACCACGTGACGTGGTCGATCAACTCGATCTGCCATGCGGTGGGCAAGCGGCCCTTCAAGTCGCGTGACCGTTCGGGCAACGTCTGGTGGCTGGCCGCCCTCTCGTGCGGCGAGTCCTGGCACAACCTCCACCACGCCGACCCGACCTCCGCCCGGCACGGGGTCGAGCGCGGCCAGATCGATTCGTCGGCCCGGATCATCCGCTGGTGCGAACAGCTGGGTTGGGCGTATGACGTGCGGTGGCCGTCGAAGTCCCGTATCGACTCCCGCCGCAAGGCCGAGGCCGCCGACCGGGCATGATTGACAGCGTGGCGACCGACTCCAGCAGCACCCCGAGCAACGAGAAGCCGCGGCGCCCGCGCCGTACCCGCATGACCGGTGCCGAGCGCCGTCAGCAGCTGCTGGAGATCGGTCGCACGCTGTTCGCCGACAAGGGTTTCGAGGGCACGTCGGTGGAGGAGATCGCGGCCCGCGCCGGGGTCTCGAAACCGGTCGTGTACGAGCACTTCGGCGGCAAGGAGGGGCTGTACGCGGTCGTGGTGGACCGCGAGATGCGCCGCCTCCTGGACATGGTCACCGGCTCCCTGACCGCCGGCCATCCCCGCGAGCTGTGCGAGCAGGCCGCCTTCGCCCTCCTCGACTACATCGAGGAGTACACGGACGGCTTCCGCATCCTGGTCCGTGACTCGCCCATCCCCCAGTCGACGGGCTCCTTCGCGTCCCTGATCTCCGACATCGCGACGCAGGTCGAGGACATCCTGGGCCGCGAGTTCAAAAGCCGCGGCTTCGACCCGAAACTCGCCCCGCTGTACGCCCAGGCCCTGGTCGGCATGGTCGCCCTGACCGGCCAGTGGTGGCTGGACGTCCGCAAGCCCAAGAAGGCGGAGGTGGCGGCGCATCTGGTGAACCTGGCGTGGCACGGGTTGGACGGGCTGGAGCAGAGGCCGCGGTTGATAGGGCACCGGAAGAGCTAGCCCCTGCGGGTCTCTTTCAGGCCTTGGTGATCGCCTCACCGATGGCGAAGCCCTCGGCGGGCCCGCTGGGGGTGATCGCGTCCGCCCCCCACGGGACGCGGTGTTCGTCCTCGTTGTTGCGGCGGCCGCCTTCCACGCCTGCCACAAGACGGAGCGGCCGCACTGCGGCGGGCAAGTAGCGTCGAGGCCACGACCAGCGCGCAGCAGACGCAGAGCCTTGCCCCTCTCAGGGCATTCGTGCATTCGTGGGCCGTGTTCGTCGCGATCGAGCGTCACCCGGAGCGGGCCGCCCGGCTGCGCGAGCTGGAGCGCATCGTGGACGGCCGCGAGCAGGAGCCGGGCGACGCGATCGCCGAGGTCCAGCGGATCCGCGAGGCAGCGGAGGCAGAGGCCGGGCTGCGACCGGCTGGACGGGACCCTCAAGGTCGGAGTCCCGTACGACATCGACACCGACATCACGGTGGACGCCCTCAAACAGCCGTGACCGGCTCCAGGAACTCCAGCCGGTTGCCCACCGGGTCCTCGGAGTAGAAGCGCCGGTGGCCCGGGAGGTCGTCGTCCCAGGTCACGTCCGCCCCGCGCGCTGCGAGGCGGGTCGCGTACGACTCGATGTCGTGTACGCGCAGCCCTGGGTGGGCCTTCTTCGCGGGGCGGAAGTCCGTCTCCACGCCCAGGTGGAGCTGCACCTGCCCCGCCTGGAACCAGCAGCCGCCCCGAGCCGCCAGCGCCGGTGGTTTGGGGATCTCCGTCATGCCGAGTACGTCCACGTAGTACGCCCGCAGCTCGTCCTCCGAACCCGGTGGCGCCGCGAGTTGTACGTGATCGACTGCCACCAGCATCAGGCGTCCGCCTTGCGGGCCACCGCGAAGAGGCGGCGGAAGGGGAAGACCGTGCCGTGCGGAGTCGCCGGATACGCCGCGCGGAGCAACTCGCGGTACTCGGTGACGAAGGACTCCGTGGCCGATGGGTCGTCGGCGAGTGCTGTCAGCACCGGGCGCAGGCCCGTGCCCTTGACCCAGTCCAGGACCGGGTCCTCGCCCTCGAGGAGATGGAGGTACGTCGTCTCCCAGACGTCCGCCTCGCAACCCAGAGCAACCAGCCGCTCCAGGTAGTCGGCCGCCGTCAGCACCGCGTCCCCGTGGCGCAGGACTCCGACCAGGCGGTCCTTCCACTTCTCCGCCTCCGCCAGTTCCCGCATCAGTACGTGGCTGGGGGCGTCGAAATTGCTCGGCACCTGGAAGGCGAACGTGCCGCCGGGGACGAGTGCGGCGATCCATGACGCGAAGGACTCCGCGTGGGCCGGCACCCACTGGAGCGTGGCGTTCGAGAGGATCAGGTCGTACGGCTCGTCCGGTGAGGGTGCCCACGTCGTCGCATCCGCCAGTGCGAAGTCGAGGCGGCCTCCGCCCGCAGTGGGGCCCGCAAGCGGCTCGGCGCGGGCCAGCATCTCCGGCGAGTTGTCGAAGCCGGTGATGCGGGCGGCGGGCCAGCGGTCCGCGAGGAGCCGCGTCACATTGCCGGGGCCGCAGCCCAGGTCGGCGATACGGGGCCGACTCCCCGCGCCGTCAGCCGGGAGGCCGGGGACGCGGGCCAGCAGGTCGACGAACGGCCGCGCGCGGTGACCCTCGTGGCGGAGGTACTGGCGCGGGTCCCAGACGGGGGCGGTGGCGGGCATGGCGAGGCCTCCTTGGCGCCGTCCTGGGTGGGGTCGGCAGGGTCCGGCGAGAGTCCAGCGGCCCGGGGGTTCGGGCGCCGCACATCCATCCTCGACCCCTAGATATCTTGACGTCAAGAGACTTCACATCGACAGACCCACTACACTTGATCTCATGGAGGACGAGGTCGATCGGCTGGTCGCAGCGTGGCGCCGGGAGCGCCCTGACCTCGACGTGGAACCACTGGAAGTGCTCAGCCGGGTGAGCAGGCTGTCCCGGCATCTGGACCGCGCCCGCCGCCTCGCGTTCTCCGAGCACAGTCTCGAGCCGTGGGAGTTCGACGTACTGACGGCGCTCAGGCGCGCCGGAGCCCCGTATCAGCTCTCGCCCGGCCAGCTGCTCACGCAGACCCTCGTGACCTCCGGGACGATGACGAACCGCATCGACCGGCTCACGAAGAAGGGCCTCGTCGAGCGGCTGCCGGACCCCAGCGACCGGCGTGGTGTGCTGGTGCGGCTCACGAACGAGGGCCGCGACCGCGCCGACCAGGCGCTCGCCGGGCTGCTCGACCAGGAGCGGGCGATCCTCAGCGAGCTCTCGCGCGCCCAGCGCACCGAACTGGCCGCGCTGCTACGCCAGTTGACCGCCCCGTTCGACAACATCCCCGGCTGAGGCCAGATCCACGGGGCCGACGCCCGCCCGGCGCGCCAGCGCCACCGCGGCGAGCGTGGAGTGCACGCCCAGCTTCCCCAGCACGTTCTGCATGTGCGTACGCACCGTGTGCGGGGAGAGGAAGAGCCGCTCGGCGACGGCCTTGCGGCCCAGGCCCGCGACCATGCAGCGCAGCACCTCGCGCTCGCGCGGGGTGAGGGACTCCACGAGGCGTTCGCTCTCCGTGCGGTGTTTACGAGCCGCCGTCAACTCCCGCAGTACGCCTGTGAGCAGGGCGGGCGGCAGGTGCGTCTCGTCGCGCAGTACGCCGCGGATGACGGTGAGCAGCCGGGACAGCGAGCAGTCCTTGGCGACCCAGCCGGAGGCGCCGGCTCCGAGGGCGAGCGCCGCACGGCGCGGGTCGTCCTTCTCGGCGAGCACGACCGTGCGCACCGCGGGCTGGGCCGAACGGACGCCCGCGACCAGCGAGATGCCGTCGACCAGGCCGTCCGCGTTGTTCTCCTGGACGGACACGGCGGGGCGACCGCCCGGCACCATGCCGCCCAGATCGGCGTCGACGAGCAGTACGTCGTATCTGCGGCCCTCGGCGGCGGCCCGCTCCAGGCAGCGCAGCGCGGCCGGGCCGCTGCCGGCCGCGGAGACGTCGACGTCCGGCTCGGCGGCCAGAGCCGCGGCGAGCGACTCGGCGAAGATGCGGTGGTCGTCGACGACCAGGACTCGGATGCGAACCACGTGAAAACCCCCTTCCCCAAGCTCCTTCAGGAGCAGGGGAGAACGATCGTCGGGGGGCGGCCGGCGCAGGTACGGCGCCCGGAGAAAGGATCACCGCAGCAGCACGGCCGCCGCCGTGCTCACACTGCTACCCCACTCCGGGCGTCGTACCCGACTGTCTCGCCCCCTGATCAGCACCGGCCCCCACCGGCGCTGCCAATCAGGGTACGGGCGGGCGGGCGGAGCGGAAGGAAATTCGCAAAACTGGGTGGCCAGCACGTTTTTGGTGAGCCGTATGTTTCGCACGGGGACGGGAGTAGACAGATATGCGTGATCCCCGGCTGTCCGCCGGGGATCACGCATATCCGGTTCGCTGCGAGGGCCGCGGTCAGCGGATGCGCCGCGCCCCCGCCGACGGCACCGCCGGGAACACCCGCGGCGCCGTGTAACCGGCCGCCGCGAACGCCTCGACGACCGACTTGGTCACCGTCTCCGCGTCCGCCGTCTCGACGAGGACGATCGCGGAGCCGCCGAAGCCGCCGCCCGTCATCCGGGCGCCGAGCGCGCCGGCCGCGTTCGCCGTGTCGACGGCGAGGTCCAGCTCGGGGCAGGAGATCCGCAGGTCGTCGCGGAGCGAGGCGTGGCCCTCGGTGAGGACCGGGCCGATCGCGCGCACGTCACCGGCGTCGAGCAGGGCGATGACCTGGTCCACGCGGTGGTCGTCGGAGACGACATGGCGTACGTAGCGGCGGACCCGCTCGTCGTCCAGCTTGGCCAGGGCCTCGGGCAGCTCCTCGTACGCGATGTCGCGCAGGTGAGAGACGCCGAGCGCCCGGGCGCCGGTCTCGCAGCCCTCGCGCCGCTCGGCGTACGCGCCGTCACCGAGGGCGTGCTTCACGCGGCTGTCGACGACGAGCAGCTGCAGGCCCTGGGCGGCCAGGTCGAAGGGGACCTGGCGGATCGACAGGTCGCGGCAGTCGAGGTGCAGGGCGTGGCCCTCGGTGCTGCAGGCCGACGCCGTCTGGTCCATCACGCCGCAGGGGACGCCGACGAAGTCGTTCTCGGCGCGCTGCGCGAGCTTCGCCAGCTCGGGGCGGGTGAGGCCGAGTTCGAACAGGTCGTTCAGGGCGAGGGCCGTGACGACCTCCAGGGCCGCCGAGGACGACAGGCCGGCGCCGGTCGGGACGGTCGAGGCGAGGTGGATGTCCGCGCCGGTGACCGCGTGGCCCGCCCCGCGCAGCACCCACACGACGCCCGCCGGGTACGCCGCCCAGCCGGTGTCCGTGCCGGGCTGCAGCTCGTCGACGCGCAGCTCGACGATGGGGCCGTCGATGTCGGCGGAGTGCAGCCGCAGCACGCCGTCGTCCCGGCGGGAGACCGCGGCGACCGCGGTGTGCGGGAGCGCCAGCGGCATCACGAACCCCTCGTTGAAGTCCGTGTACTCGCCGATCAGGTTGACCCGGCCCGGCGCCGCCCACACACCCTGCGGCGCGGCCCCGTACAGCTCCTCGAACCCTGCGGCGACCCCGGCCGCGACACTCTCGCTCACGATCCGCTCTCCTCCTGACGTGCCTGCGCGAACGCCCAGGCGTCGGCGACGATTCCCGCGAGGTCCGCGCGGGACGGGTTCCAGCCGAGGCGCTCGCGCGCCGTCTGTGCGGAGGCGACCAGGACCGCCGGGTCGCCACCGCGGCGCGGGGCCATGACCTCCGGGATCGGGTGGCCGGTGACCTGGCGGACGGTCTCGACGACCTCGCGGACCGAGAAGCCGTTGCCGTTGCCGAGGTTGCAGATCAGGTGTTCGCCGGACGTCGCGGCGTCCACGGCGAGGAGGTGGGCCTCGGCCAGGTCGGCGACGTGGATGTAGTCGCGGATGCAGGTGCCGTCGGGCGTCGGGTAGTCGTCGCCGAAGACGGAGATCGCCTCGCGCCTGCCCGCCGCGACCTGGAGGACCAGGGGGATGAGGTGCGACTCGGGATCGTGCCGCTCGCCGTAGGCGCCGTAGGCACCGGCGACGTTGAAGTAGCGCAGCGACACCGCACCGAGACCGTGCGCGACCGCCTCGCTGGTGATCATGTGGTCGACGGCGAGCTTCGACGCGCCGTACGGCGAGGTGGGCGCCGTCGGGTCGGACTCGGTGATGGGCGTGTTGACGGGCTCGCCGTACGTGGCCGCGGTGGAGGAGAAGACCAGCTTGCGGACCCCGGCCTCGCGCATCGCGCCGAGCAGCGCCATCGTGCCGCCGACGTTGTTGTCCCAGTACTTCTCGGGCTTGACGACCGACTCGCCGACCTGCGAGAACGCGGCGAAGTGCAGCACTGCGTCGTAGGAGGAGTCCAGCCACTTGGCGGCGTCGCGGATGTCGCCCTCGATGAACGCGGCGCCTGCGGGAACGCCCTCGCGGAAGCCGGTGGAGAGGTTGTCGAGGACGACGACCTCGTGGCCCGCCTCGATCAGGTGCTGGGCGACGACGCTGCCGACGTAGCCCGCTCCGCCGGTGACCAGGTACTTCCCACTCATGAACTCGCTACCTCTCGCAGTCGCTGGGCCGCGGTCTCCGGCGGCACGTCGTTGATGAACACGTTCATGCCGGACTCGGAACCCGCGAGAAACTTCAGCTTGCCGGAAGTGCGGCGGATGGTGAAAAGCTCGAGGTGGAGCGCGAAGTCGTCACGGCTGACTCCCTCGAACTCCTCCAGCGCGCTGAACGGCGCCTGGTGCCAGGCGGCGATGTAGGGCGTCGGCGGCTCACTCTCACCGAAGATCCGGTCGAAGCGCCTCAACAGTTCCAGATAGACCTTGGGGAACTCTGTGCGTGCGTCCTCGTCGAGCGCGAGCAGGTCGGGCACGCGCCGCTTGGGGTAGAGGTGCACCTCGTACGGCCAGTGGGCGGCGTAGGGCACAAAGGCAACCCAGTGCTCGGCGTCCAGGACGATCCGGGAGCCGTCGGCCTGCTCCTGCTCGACGACCTGGTCGAAGAGGTTGCCGCCGCCGGTGGCCTCCTTGTGCGCGGCGGCCGAGCGCAGCATCAGGGCCGTACGCGGGGTGGTGAAGGGGTAGCCGTAGATCTGGCCGTGCGGATGGCCGAGGGTGACGCCGATCTCGGCGCCGCGGTTCTCGAAGCAGAAGACCTGCTCGACCGACGGCAGGTTCGACAGCTCGGCGGTGCGGTCCGTCCAGGCGTCCAGGACGAGCGCCGCCTGCTCCTCGGTGAGGTCCGCGAACGACTTGTCGTGGTCCGAGGTGAAGCACACGACCTCGCAGCGGCCGGAGTCGCCGGCGAGCGAGGGGAAGCGGTTCTCGAAGACCACGACGTCGTAGGACGAGTCGGGGATCTCGCTCAGCCGCTCGCCCTCGGAGGGGCACAGCGGGCACTCGTTCGCCGGCGGGTGGTAGGTGCGGCCCTGGCGGTGCGAGGCGATCGCGATGGAGTCGCCGAGCAGCGGGTCGCGGCGGATCTCCGACGTCGTGGCGGTCGCATCGAGCGGCCGCCGGTCCGTGGCATCCCGTACGACGTCGTCACGCGAGTCGTAGTAGATGAGCTCGCGACCGTCGGCGAGCCGGGTCGAGGTCTTCTTCACTTGCGGGCTCCTCAGCACACCCATCAAACAGAACTACACATAACAAACCACAATGCAACAGCAGCGTCAATGGGCGTGCAGGGCGGACGGAAGACCCGCGCGGGCGCGATTCACCCCAGGTGAGATGTGCGTTACAAAGTGAATGCATCTGACACGGAAAATCCGGACAAAGTCGTGAGGTCGCTCACAATCAAACAGAGAACATCAGCTGAACTGTTCAGATCTTGAAAGATTCGGCGTAGGTTTCGGCGAGTTAAGTTCGCGCAACGAAGCGAGTTCCCCATGCATTACCTCGCCGACGGGCTCCGGCTCCCGACGAACGGGCTGGATTACACGATCCTGGCGATCTACTTCATCGTCGTTCTGGGCATCGGCTTCGCCGCCCGGCGCTCCGTGAAGACCAGCCTCGACTTCTTCCTCTCGGGCCGCTCGATGCCCGCCTGGATCACCGGCCTCGCCTTCGTCGCCGCCAACCTCGGCGCCACGGAGCTGCTGGGCATGGCCGCCACCGGCGCCCAGTACGGCGTCGCCGTAGTGCACTGGTACTGGATCGGCGCCATCCCGGCGATGGTCTTCCTGGCCCTGGTGATGATGCCGTTCTACTACGGCTCCAAGGTCCGGTCCGTCCCCGAGTTCCTGCTCCAGCGCTTCGACAAGTCCGCGCACCTGCTGAGCTCGATCCTCTTCGCGTTCGCCGCCATCCTGATCGCGGGCGTCAACCTGTACGCCCTCGCGATCGTCGTCGAGGCGCTCCTCGGCTGGCCGCAGTGGGTGGCGATCGTCGTCGCGGGCTTCCTGGTCCTCGTGTACATCACGATCGGCGGCCTCTCCTCGGCGATCTACAACGAGGTGCTGCAGTTCTTCGTGATCCTCGCCGCGCTCATCCCGATCACCATCCTCGGCCTGAAGAAGGTCGGCGGCTGGGACGGCCTGACCAGCTCGCTGCGGGAGAGCCACGGCGACAACTTCCTCTCCGCCTGGGGCGGTACGGGCATAGGTGAGGCCAACGCACTGGGCGCCAACTGGCTGACGATCGTCCTCGGCCTCGGCTTCGTGCTCTCCTTCGGCTACTGGACCACCAACTTCGCCGAGGTGCAGCGCGCCCTGTCCGCGAAGAACCTGTCCGCCGCCCAGCGCACCCCGCTGATCGCCGCCTTCCCGAAGATCTTCATCGTCTTCCTGGTGATGATCCCGGGCCTCGTCGCCGCCGTCCTCGTCCCGAAGATCGGCACCGCCGGCTCGGACCTGACGTACAACGACGCGATCCCCTACCTGATGCAGGAGCTGCTGCCCAACGGCGTGCTCGGCATCGCCGTGACCGGTCTGCTCGCCGCCTTCATGGCGGGCATGGCGGCCAACGTCTCGTCGTTCAACACCGTGTTCACCACGGACATCTGGGCGAAGTACGTGGCCAAGGACCGCGAGGACAAGTACTACGTGAAGTTCGGCCGCCTCATCACCGCGGTCGGTGTGCTGGCCTCCATCGGCACGGCGTTCCTGGCGTCCAGCTTCTCCAACATCATGGGGTACCTGCAGACCCTGTTCTCGTTCTTCAACGTCCCGATGTTCGTGGTCTTCATCATCGGCATGTTCTGGAAGCGCGCGTCCATGAAGTCCGGCTTCTGGGGCCTGATCGCGGGCACCGTCGCCGCGATGATCAACTACTTCGTGATCTACAAGCAGGGCATCATCGACATCCCGACCGACCAGGGCGCCAACTTCGTCTCCGCGATCGCCGGTTTCGTCGCCGGTGCGGTCGTCATGGTCGTCGTCTCGCTCTTCACCAAGCCGAAGCCGAAGGCCGAACTGGCCGGTCTGGTCTACGGAACCCGGTCGCCCGGCATGGACGAGCTGCCCCAGAAGGGCGACGAGGGCTGGTACCGCAAGCCGGCCGTGCTGGGCTGGGGCGCGATCGTGATCGCCGCCGCCTGCTACATCCCCTACTCCTTCTGACCTGATCGGAGGCACTGAATCATGTCTGACCTGCAGCGCGAAGTCTCCGACCTGGAGAGCAAGTCGGCGACCGCCGCCCGCCTCTTCGACCTCCGCCGGATCATCGGCTACCTGTTCGTGCTCTACGGCGTCATCGTCACGATCGCCGGGATCAACCCGTCCGACGCCGACCTGGCCAAGGCGCAGGGTGTCCACATCAACCTGTGGACCGGCATCGGCATGCTCGTCCTGGGCCTGTTCTTCCTGGTCTGGGTGAAGCTGCGCCCGACGGCGCCGCCGACGCCCGACGAGGAGTAGTCCCCGGAAGTTCCCCCGCGGGGCCGGAGTTCACTGCGCTGACGGTGACTCCGGCCCCGTCGGCGTATCCCCGGCACCCGGGGGGCCGGGCAGGTCCGGCAGGACGACGGGCGACGGGCCCGCCCGGTCCAGCAGCCCCGTGCGCGCCGCGAGCGCCGCCGCCTCAAGCCGCGATCCGACGCCCAACTTCATCAGCACCCGCTGCACATGCGTCCGCGCGGTGCTCGGCGCTATCCCCATCCCGGCGGCGATCAGCCGGGTGTCCTCACCGTCCGCGACGCGCACCAGCACCTCGATCTCGCGCGGCGTGAGCATCTCGAGGAGCCGCTGCCCCTCGTCGTCCGGCTGCGTCGCCGGATTGAGCAGCTCGCTGAAGGCCCCCTGCAGCAGCTGCGGCGCCACCGCCGCCTCCCCCGCCCGTGCCTTCATGATCGCCCGCTCGACGCCCTCGATCCGCTCGTCATGCCGTACGTAACCGGAGGCGCCGGCCGCGAACGCCGCGGCGATCCCGCGCGGCGACGGCACAGGCCCGAGGACCAGGACCGCCACCTGCGGCCGCTCCCGCTTGATCTTCACCACCGGGTCGAAGATCCCCGGCTCCGCGGGCGTCGCCGTACCCAGCAGGCACACCTCCGGCGCCCTGCTGATGACCAGCTCCGCCGCCCCGGCCGCGGGTGCGGCGGCGGCGAGCACCCGGTGCCCGCGCAGCTTCAGCGCCGAGGCGAGCGCCTCGGCGAGCAATCGGTGGTCGTCGACCACCATGAGACGCACGCCCATCGAGAACCCCCCAGTTCCCCCCACTGATCCCCCCACGGATCCGGAGGCCCCCCGGTCTCCGTCCATCGGAAGCTACACGCTTGTTCTACGTTGCGCTTCCCCTACCGGTGATAAGTGACCCGGAATACCGAGATTCCTCGCATGGGGGAGTGTGGGGCCCGGAATACGGAAAACCCGCATCCGCGGCTGACAAGGCGAGAACAGGCGAGACCCGGCGATACCGAAAGCGACACGGGAACGGCCCAGCTCCCGGGGAGCGGGGCCGTCGCGGCCATGTGCAGGCGTACGCGGCGCACTTCGTCAGGCGTTCTCCGCCAGCTCCAGCCAGCGCATCTCCAACTCCTCGCGCTCGCCCGCCAGTTCGCGCAGTTCGGCGTCAAGGCCGGCGACCTTCTCGAAGTCCGTCGCGTTGTCGGCGATGGCGGCGTGCAGCTTGGACTCCTTCTCCGAGATCCGGTCCAGCTGCCGCTCGATCTTCTGGAGTTCCTTCTTCGCCGCGCGGGCGTCCGCCGCGGAGACGGTCTTCTCCGTGGGAGTTGCGGCGGCAGGGGCCGGGGCCGCTGCGGCGGCCTCGGCCATGCGGTGGCGCCGCTCCAGGTACTCGTCGATGCCGCGCGGCAGCATCCGCAGCGTGGCGTCGCCCAGCAGCGCGAACACCCGGTCCGTCGTCCGCTCGACGAAGAACCGGTCGTGGGAGATCACGATCATCGAGCCGGGCCAGCCGTCGAGGAGGTCCTCGAGCTGGGTGAGCGTCTCGATGTCGAGGTCGTTGGTGGGCTCGTCGAGGAAGAGGACGTTCGGCTCGTCCATCAGCAGGCGAAGCAGCTGCAGCCGGCGTCGCTCACCGCCGGAGAGGTCGCCGACCGGCGTCCACTGCTTCTCCTTGCCGAAGCCGAACGTCTCGCAGAGCTGGCCCGCGGTCAGCTCCCGGCCCTTGCCGAGATCGACCCGGTCGCGCACCTGCTGCACGGCCTCGAGCACCCGCCAGTCCGGGTCGAGCTCGGCGACCTCCTGCGAGAGGTAGGCGAGCTTCACGGTCTTGCCGACGACGACCCGGCCGGCGGCCGGCTGCTGCTCGCCCTCCGAGCGGGCCGCGTCCGCCATGGCCCGCAGCAGCGACGTCTTGCCCGCGCCGTTCACACCCACCAGGCCGATGCGGTCGCCCGGGCCGAGCTGCCAGGTCAGATGCTTGAGCAGCATCTTCGGCCCGGCCTGCACGGTCACGTTCTCGAGGTCGAAGACGGTCTTGCCGAGCCGTGACGACGCGAACTTCATCAGCTCGCTGCTGTCGCGCGGCGGCGGCACGTCCGCGATCAGTTCGTTGGCGGCCTCGACACGGAAGCGCGGCTTGGACGTACGGGCGGGGGCGCCGCGCCGCAGCCAGGCCAGCTCCTTGCGGACCAGGTTCTGCCGCTTGACCTCCTCGGTCGCCGCGATGCGCTCGCGCTCGGCCCGCGCGAAGACATAGTCGGAGTAGCCGCCCTCGTACTCGAAGACCGTGCCGCGCTGCACGTCCCACATACGGGTGCAGACCTGGTCGAGGAACCAGCGGTCGTGCGTGACGCAGACGAGCGCCGAGCGGCGCGCCTGCAGGTGCCCGGCGAGCCAGGCGATGCCCTCGACGTCCAGGTGGTTCGTCGGCTCGTCGAGGACGATCAGGTCCTGCTCGGCGATGAGCAGTTTGGCGAGCGCGATGCGCCGCCGCTCGCCGCCGGACAGCGGGCCGATGACCGTGTCCAGGCCCCGTTCGAACCCGGGCAGGTCGAGGCCGCCGAAGAGGCCCGTCAGGACGTCGCGGATCTTGGCGTTGCCCGCCCACTGGTGGTCGGCCAGATCACCGATGACCTCGTGCCGCACGGTCGCCTCGGGGTCGAGCGAGTCGTGCTGCGTGAGCACGCCGATGCGCAGCCCGCCGCTGTGTGTGACGCGCCCGGTGTCGGCCTCCTCCAGCTTGGCGAGCATCCGGATCAGCGTGGTCTTGCCGTCGCCGTTGCGTCCGACGACACCGATCCGATCCCCCTCGGAGACGCCGAGGGACACGCCGTCGAGCAGGGCACGGGTGCCGTACACCTTGCTGACTGCTTCGACATTGACGAGATTGACCGCCATTTCGCTCCTGCTTCGGGGATCGACCGACTTCCCAGAGTACGGGTGCGGCGGCCCGGCTCGGCCGCTCGCCCCTGCGCACGAGCGCTCACCGGCCTCGGCTCCCCGCTGAATACGCGGAAATCGCGTGTTTAGGGATTCCCCTCATTGATGCGGACCTGCCAAGACCATCAGTCTGTTACCGACGGGAACCGGCTACCCCCCACATCGCATCCGGCGACCCGCGTTCGCATCCCCCACCCCCCACACCTCATCAGGGCACCACCGAACGAGAGGGGAACTCCCCCATGTCAGTGATGCACTCCCCCGCGAATCCCCCCACAGGCCGTCGCAGACGGACCTCCGCCGCCGCGGGCCTCATCGCCGCGGCCGCCGCCATGGCACTCGGCGCCGCGGCCGTCGCCCCCTCGGCCGCGGCGGCCACCCCGGCCGAGGGCGTGATCGTCGGCGCCGACGCGGCAGGCGCCATCAAGGACAGCTACATCGTCATGCTCAAGGACGACGCGGGCTTCCGCGGCGACTCCAAGAAGGGCAAGGCGCTGGCCGCCAAGTACGGCGGCGAGGTCAAGCGCACCTACAAGGAGGCCCTCAACGGCTACTCCGCGGAGATGAGCGAGACCGAGGCCGAGCGGCTCGCCGCCGACCCCGCGGTCGCCAAGGTCGTCCAGAACAAGACCGTCCACATGACCGACACCCAGACCAACCCCACCTGGGGCCTGGACCGGATCGACCAGCCGAGCCTGCCGCTCAGCTCGTCCTACACCTATCCGGCCAGCGCCGGCGCGGGCGTCACCGCGTACATCATCGACACCGGCGTCCGGATCACCCACAGCCAGTTCGGCGGCCGCGCCTCCTACGGCTACGACGCCGTGGACAACGACAGC
Organism: Streptomyces sp. NPDC002577; assembly: GCF_053594815.1. Classification (NCBI taxonomy): domain Bacteria; kingdom Bacillati; phylum Actinomycetota; class Actinomycetes; order Kitasatosporales; family Streptomycetaceae; genus Streptomyces; species Streptomyces sp. NPDC002577. The sequence continues at coordinate 29,846 of NZ_JBSFWK010000025.1, forward strand.
ACCGCGCAGGACGGCAACGGGCACGGCACGCACGTCGCCGGCACGGTGGCGAGCACCACCTACGGTGTCGCCAAGGCCGCGAAGATCGTCGCCGTGCGCGTGCTCGACGACGACGGGTCCGGTACGACGGACGGGGTCGTCGCGGGCATCGACTGGGTGACCCAGAACGCGGTCAAGCCGGCCGTCGCCAACATGAGCCTGGGCGGCGGCGCCGACACCGTGCTCGACACGGCGGTCGCCAACTCCATCGCCTCCGGCGTCACCTACGCGGTCGCGGCGGGCAACGACAACGCCAACGCCTCCTCGTACTCGCCCGCGCGGGTCGCCTCGGCGATCACCGTCGGCTCCACCACCAGCTCGGACGCCCGGTCGTCGTTCTCCAACTACGGCAGCGTCGTCGACATCTTCGCGCCGGGCTCCAGCATCACCTCGACGTACAACACGTCGGACACCGCCACCACGACGCTGTCCGGTACGTCGATGGCGACCCCGCACGTCACGGGCGCGGCCGCCGTCTACCTGGGCGCGAACCCCTCGGCCACCCCGTCCCAGGTCGCCTCGGCGCTGACCTCGGCAGCGGCCACCGGCGTCGTCACCAGCCCCGGCACCGGCAGCCCCAACCGGCTGCTGCAGATCACCCCGAGCGGCTCCGGCGGCGGCACGGACCCGGGTACGAGCTTCGAGTCGACGACCGACGTCTCGATCCCGGACGCGGGCTCCGCGGTCTACTCGCCGATCACCGTCAGCGGCCTGAGCGGCAACGCGCCGAGCGACCTGTCGGTGAACGTGAACATCGTCCACACCTACCGCGGTGACCTGGTCATCGACCTCGTCGCCCCGGACGGCTCGACGTACCGGCTGAAGAACAGCAGCAGCAGCGACTCCGCCGACAACGTCAGCGCCACCTACACGGTCGACGCGTCGAGCGAGACGGCGAACGGCACCTGGCAGCTGAAGGTGCAGGACGTCTACAGCGCGGACACCGGCTACATCAACAGCTGGAAGCTGACCTTCTGACGGATCGTCAATCCTGTCGGGTCAGATGACGGTGGCCCCGGGCGCCGGGGCCACCGCGACCCGAGCCGTACGACACGTGGCGGAGGCGATCAGCGCCTCCGCCACCGCCGTCGCCGACTCGGCGTCCTTCGCCAGGAACGCGGTGGTCGGGCCGGAGCCCGACACCAGCGCAGCCAGCGCACCGGCCTCCGTCCCCGCGCGCAGGGTCTCCGCGAGCGACGGGCGCAGCGAAAGCGCGGCAGGCTGCAGGTCGTTGGCGAGTGCGGCAGCGAGCGCGGAGGCGTCGCCGGTGCGCAGGGCCTCGAGCAGGGCGGGCGAGGCCTCGGGCTCGGGGACGGCCACGCCCTCGGTGAGCCGGTCGAACTCCCGGTACACCGCCGGGGTCGACAGCCCGCCGTCCGCGACGGCGAACACCCAGTGGAAGGTGCCGCCCACCTCCAGCGGGGTCAGCAGCTCGCCCCGGCCCCGGCCGAGCGCGGCCTCGCCGACCAGGCTGAACGGCACGTCGCTGCCGAGCTCGGCGCAGATCTCCAGCAGCTCGTCCCGGCCGGCGCCGGTGCCCCAGAGCGTGTCGCAGGCGAGGAGGGCGCCCGCGGCATCCGCGCTGCCGCCCGCCATGCCGCCCGCGACGGGGATGTCCTTGGCGATGTGGATGTGCACATCCGGAGCCAGGCCGTGCCGGGACGCCAGCGCCTCGGCCGCCCGGGCCGCCAGATTCGAACGGTCGAGCGGCACCTGGTCGGCGTCCGGCCCCGAGCACGTCACCCGCAGGGCGTCCGAGGGCTCCACCGTCACCTCGTCGTACAGCCCGACCGCGAGAAACACATTGGCCAGGTCGTGGAAGCCGTCGGGGCGCGCGGCGCCCACGGCCAGCTGGACGTTGACCTTCGCCGGTACCCGTACGGTGACGCTCACGTTGCCCTTCACTTACGCGTTTCCCTCGCTGTCGACAGGCTGCTTGTTCTCCGCGATCCGCGCGAACTCCTCGACCGTCAGCGACTCGCCGCGCGCCTGCGGCGACACGCCCGCCGCGACCAGGGCCGCCTCGGCCGCCGCGGCCGACCCCGCCCAGCCCGCCAGGGCGGCCCGCAGCGTCTTCCGGCGCTGGGCGAAGGCCGCGTCGACGACGGCGAAGACCTCGCGCTTCGAGGCCGTCGTGTCGAGCGGCTTGGCGCGCCGCACCAGTGACACCAGTCCCGAGTCCACGTTCGGCGCCGGCCAGAAGACGTTGCGCCCGATGGCGCCCGCCCGCTTCACCTCGGCGTACCAGTTGGCCTTGACCGACGGCACGCCGTACACCTTCGAACCGGGCGCGGCGGCGAGCCGGTCGGCGACCTCCGCCTGGACCATGACGAGCGTGCGCTCGATGGTCGGGAAGGTGTCGAGCATGTGCAGCAGCACGGGGACGGCCACGTTGTACGGGAGGTTCGCGACGAGGGCGGTCGGGGCCGGGCCCGGCAGCTCGGTCACGTGCATCGCATCGCTGTGGACCAGCGCGAAGCGGTCCGCCTTCGCGGGCATGCGGGCGGCGATCGTCGCGGGCAGCGCGGCCGCGAGGACGTCGTCGATCTCGACGGCCGTGACGCGGTCCGCCGCCTCGAGCAGCGCCAGGGTCAGCGAGCCGAGGCCCGGGCCGACCTCGACGACGACGTCGTCCGGCTGGACGTCCGCGGTGCGGACGATCCTGCGGACCGTGTTGGCGTCGATGACGAAGTTCTGACCGCGCTGTTTGGTCGGGCGTACGCCCAGGGCGGCGGCCAGTTCGCGGATGTCTGCGGGGCCGAGGAGGGCGTCGGGGTGGGGCGTGCTCACCGCCCCAGGGTACGTGGGGTGGGCACGTCGGACGGTTACTACCCGTACAAGCGGTGGCCGCACTGTGGCCACGGGTTCGCGCCCCGGCGTACGTACAGCCTCTTGGCCCGGTAGGTCTGTTCCGTGGAGGTGGCGTCCTGTGGGCTGCCGGTGCCGCCGACGGAGCGCCACGTGTGGCGGTCGAACTGGTAGAGGCCGCCGTACCTGCCGGACGCGTCCACCACCCGGGCGCGGCCGCCCGACTCGCACTGGGCGAGGGCGTCCCAGTTCAGGCCCTCGGCGCCGTCGACGGTCGTGGGCAGCGTCCTGGTACCGACCCGCACGACCCGCGTCTCGGGTTCCCGCAGCACCTCGGTCCTGAGCGCCCGGGGCCGCTGCTTGACGCCGTCGACGGTCCGCAGGGCGTAGGTGACCCGCCGTGCGCCCTTCCGCCCGGCCCGCTCCACGACCTGCGTACCGCGGAGCAGCGAGGGGTCCGATGTCCTGTGCACCTCGAACGGGACGGGTTCCTGGCGCACCGCCCTGCGTTCGGTGATGCGCAGGACCGTGATCGTCTGGCCGTCGTCCGGGAAGCTGTCGGGCTCGGCGGACGTGGTGTCCAGGCCGTTCATCAGGATCCCGGCCTCGTCGACGGCCTCGCTGACCGTGGCCGCGTTCGTACGGAGGGTCCGCTCCCGCCCGTCCGCCATGATCGTGACCGTGCGTTCGGTGCGTACGTCGAGCCGCAGACCCTGTCGGCCGATCGGCTCGGAGCGGGAGACGGAGAGATACGCGCCCTCGGCGCGCACCCCGAGCTGGCCGAGGGCCTTCTCGACTGTTCCTGCGGTCGTCCACAGGCTGCGGCGCTGCCCGTCGACGGTGAGGTGCATCAGCCGGCCGTAGCGGACGACGACCTCGTCGCCGCTGGACAGGGCGGTCGCGGGTGCGGGCGCCACGATGTCGTGGTCGCCGACGTCCAGCCCTTCGCCGGCGAGAAGGTCGCCGACGCTGTCGGCGAAGGTGTGCAGGGTGCGTGGTCTGCCGTCGACGGTGAGGTGGACCACTTTGTCGTCGGCGACGAACGCGGTGGTGCCACCCGCCAGTAAGGCCACGACCAGCGCCTGCGGCACGATGCGCCGCAGCGTGTCGTGCCGGTCGGCTGTCCTCCTCCGGCGCGCCGCATGCCGCGCCGCCATACGTCCGCCGGGCCGCAGGCCGCACCGGGCCGCGGTTTCGGCGCATTCCCCCGCCGTTTTGTCGTACGTCTCGTCCTGCGAATTGCTCACGCGACGCTCCAGGGGTCCTGATCGGGTGTCAGAACCTAACCGAGCATCGCCGCTCTCCAAAGCAACGCGGATTCGCGGTGTCGCGGCCGCGTCGCATGCTCGCGCGCCGGGGAGAAGGGACGGGCGGACCGCCCGTCAGTAGCCGAACACGCGGGCAGTATTGGCGGATACGGCGGTCGCCAGGGCATCCTCGGAGACGCCCTTCACATCCGCCATGGCACGCAGAGTGACCGGAATCAGATACGGCGCATTGGGCCGTCCGCGGTACGGGGCGGGGGTCAAATAGGGGGCGTCCGTCTCGACGAGCACCAGCTCCGTCGGGGCGACGGCGAGAGCGTCGCGGAGAGGCTGGGCGTTCTTGAAGGTGACGTTGCCGGCGAACGACATGAAGTAGCCGTTCTCGGCGCAGATCCGGGCCATGTCCGCGTCGCCGGAGTAGCAGTGGAAGACCGTGCGCTCGGGCGCGCCCTCCTCCTTGAGGATCCGCAGCACGTCGTCGTGGGCGTCGCGGTCGTGGATGACGAGGGCCTTGCCGTGCCGCTTGGCCATCTCGATGTGGGCGCGGAAGGACTTCTCCTGCGCGTGCTTGCCCTCGGGCCCGGTGCGGAAGTAGTCGAGGCCGGTCTCGCCGACGCCCCTGACCTGGGGCAGCGCGGCGAGCCTGTCGATCTCGGCGAGCGCGTCGTCGAGGGCCGCGTCGCCGCCCGCCTGCCGGGCGCCCTGCCTGGACCAGCCGTCGGGGTCGCCGTGGACGATGCGCGGCGCCTCGTTGGGGTGCAGGGCCACGGTCGCCCACACGTTCTCGTACGTGGCCGCCGTCTCGGCCGCCCACCGCGAGCCGCGGATGTCGCAGCCGACCTGGACGACGGTGGTCACGCCCACGGACGCGGCCTTGGCAAGGCCCTCCTCGACCGTGCCGGACTGCATGTCGAGATGCGTGTGCGAGTCCGCGACGGGCACCCGGAGCGGCTCCGGGAGCGGTGGAGCGGCGTCTGCGGCGGCTTTCGAAGGCATGTCCCCGATCCTACGAAGGGGGCCGCTGGTCCTGCGAAGAGGGCCGCTGGTCCTGCGAAGAAGGCCGCGAGTCCTGCGAGGAGGGCCGCGAAGCCCTCACGCCGCCTCGGCCGCTCCCGCGTCTCGCCGGCGGCCGGTCACCCGGCCTTGCGGTGGAACGCATGCAGCAGGTCGGAGAGGTGCCAGTGGTGCTCCTTGGAGGCACCCTCGACGCCCGGCTCCCCGGCGGCGGCCTCCTTCTGCCCCGCCTGCGCCGGCTGCTGCGGGACGTGGTGCCGGCGCATCGAGTCCAGCACCGAGGACACCTGCCCCGGTCGCATGATCCGCACCACGTGTCCGTCGCAGTTCAGGCAGGTGGGCCTGGTCAGCGGTGACGGGACACGCTCTCCGTCCACGGTGTACATCGGGAACTCGGTGCCGTCGGCGTCGAAGTGGTGCTCTATGACGTACGACTGCTCCCAGCCGTGTCCGCAGCGCATGCATGCGAACGAGTACGACTCGTGGACGACGGGGGTCGCCGAGGTGTGGTGGCCGGTTCCAGCGCTCTCACTCATGCCAGCTCCTCTGGTCCGCTGGACAGCAAATGACCTGGACAGCGATGTCCGAGGTCGTCTTCATCCAGTGGACACCCGCCGAGCCGGGAAGGCATCGCCCCTTTACTGGATGCTGGACGAAGTTTTCGCTTTCGGCTGGGCTGCCCGGCTTCGAACACCTATGTTCTCGATTACAGAGAGTGAAACCAGCAGGCGTGGAGGAGCTCAGCTGCGGCTTTCCCCTCGGGCTTCGTCACAGTCGGTGGCGGCGGCGAGCCGTGATCAAGGCCTGTAGAGGGTTCTGCAGGCCGTCACGGTTCTTTGCTCACCTATGCACTGGCAGAGCCGAGTTGTGAGCTCTTCTTTGCCGCGACCACAGCATCGAAGACCTCGCGTTTGGGGAGCCCCGCCTCGGCCGCGACGGCGGCGATGGCCTCCTTGCGCCGCTCCCCCGCCTCCTCGCGCACCCGCACCCTGCGCACCAGCTCGTCGGCGTCGAGCTCTTCGGCGCCCTTCTCGGGCGCGCCCTCGACGACGACGGTGATCTCACCGCGGACGCCCTCGGCCGCCCACGCGGCGAGCTCGCCCAGCGGGCCGCGCCTGACCTCCTCGTACGTCTTGGTGAGCTCCCGGCACACGGCGGCGCGGCGGTCCGCGCCGAACGCCTCGGCCATGGCGGCGAGGGTGTCGTCGAGCCGGTGCGGCGCCTCGAAGTAGACGAGGGTCCTGCGCTCGTCGGCGACCTCCTTGAGCCGCGAGAGCCGCTCGCCGGCCTTGCGCGGCAGGAAGCCCTCGAAGCAGAACCGGTCGACGGGCAGCCCGGACAGCGCGAGCGCCGTGAGCACGGCGGACGGGCCCGGCACCGCGGTGACCCGGATGTCCTTCTCGACGGCGGCCGCGACCAGCCGGTACCCGGGGTCGGACACCGACGGCATCCCCGCGTCGGTCACCAGCAGCACCCGCGCCCCGCCCACCAGGGCCTCGACGAGCTCGGGAGTACGCGCGGTCTCGTTGCCCTCGAAGTACGACACGATCCGCCCGGCCGGCTGCACACCGAGCGCCTGGGTGAGCCGCCGCAGCCGCCGGGTGTCCTCGGCCGCGACGACGTCCGCGGAGGCCAGCTCCTCGGCGAGGCGGGGCGGCGCGTCGGCCACGTCCCCGATGGGGGTGCCGGCGAGTACGAGGGTGCCGTGGGGGCTGGTCTCTGTCACCGTTCCATCCTCGCAGGGGCGGACCGGGCCCGGCCGGTCAGGCCGGATACCGATCGGTCCGGCCGGATCAGGCCCGTCCACGGGTATCGCACAGGACGGTTCCCTACGATGGCGCGGTGACCAGTACCGCGTCCTCCACGGACACCCGGCAGGGCCAGGCCACCGAACCGCGACCGCCGTCGTGGCAGCTGCGGCTGCGCCGATTCGGCCACGTACCGCGGACCACGACCGACGTCCGCGACCGGCTGGTGCCTCCCTACACACGGCCCGGCACCCGGCTGTGGGCGGCGTTCGGGGTCCCGAAGGACCTCGCGGACCTGCTGGTGCGCTGGTCGGGGTGGCTGGGGCCGCTGCTCGTCACGCTCGTCGCGGGCCTGATGCGGTTCTGGAACCTCGGCAGCCCGAAGGCCGTGATATTCGACGAGACGTACTACGCCAAGGACGCGTGGGCGCTGATCCACCGCGGGTTCGAGGTCAACTGGCCCAAGGAGGCCAACGACCAGATCCTGCAGCAGGGCGATGCCGTCACCCTGCCGTCGGACGCGGCCTATGTCGTGCATCCGCCGGTCGGGAAGTACGTCATCGGGGTCGGCGAGTGGCTGTTCGGGTTCAACCCGTTCGGCTGGCGGTTCATGACAGCCCTGCTCGGCACGCTGTCCGTGCTGCTGCTGTGCCGGATCGGGCGGCGGCTGTTCCGCTCCACGTTCCTCGGATGCCTCGCGGGCGCCCTGATGGCCGTGGACGGGCTGCACTTCGTGATGAGCCGCACCGCGCTGCTCGACCAGGTGCTGATGTTCTTCGTGCTGGCGGCGTTCGGCTGCCTCGTCGTGGACCGGGACAAGGCGCGCGAGAGACTCGCGGCCGCGCTCCCGGTCGACGCCGACGGCCGGGTCCGCCCGGACGCGGACACCGGCGACAACACCCGCCTGGGCTGGCGGCCGTGGCGCTGGGCGGCGGGCCTGATGCTGGGCCTGGCCATCGGCACGAAGTGGAACGGCCTGTACATCCTCGCGGCGTTCTGCGTGATGGCCGTGGTGTGGGACGTCGGCTCCCGCAAGGTCGCCGGCGCCCGCCACCCGTACCTCGCCGTCCTCAAGTACGACCTGGGCATCGCCTTCCTGGCCACCGTGCCGGTCGCGATCGCCACGTACGTCGTGTCCTGGACCGGCTGGATCCTCTCGCCCACCGACGGCACCGGCGGCTACTACCGGAACTGGGCCGCGACCGACGGCAGGAACAGCAGCTGGTCCTGGCTGTTCCCGGACTGGTGGCGCAGCCTGTGGCACTACGAGCACGAGGTGTACGAGTTCCACACCCACCTGACCTCGCCGCACACGTACCAGTCGAACCCGTGGAGCTGGATCGTCCTCGGCCGCCCCGTCTCGTACTTCTACGAGGACCCGGCGGCCGGCCAGGACGGCTGCCCCGCCGGCACGGCCGGGAAGTGCGCCCGCGAGGTCCTGGCGCTCGGCACCCCGCTCCTGTGGTGGGCTGCCTGCCTCGCGATCCTCTACGTGCTGTGGCGCTGGTTCTTCCGGCGCGACTGGCGCGCGGGCGCGATCGCGTGCGGCGTCGCCGCCGGCTATCTGCCGTGGTTCATGTACCAGGAACGGACGATCTTCCTCTTCTACGCCGTCGTCTTCGTGCCGTTCCTGTGCCTGGCCGTGGCGATGATGATCGGGGCGATTCTCGGACCGCCGGGATCATCGGAGCGACGGCGGGTCGTGGGCGCCACGGCGTCCGGTGTGCTGGTCCTGCTCATCGCCTGGAATTTCATCTATTTCTGGCCGATCTATACCGGGCAGGCGATTCCGCTGGATTCCTGGCGGTCGCGGATGTGGCTGGACACCTGGATCTAGCCGCCATCTGTGCTGCGGCGGTGCCTCCGGGCCTCCTCCGCAGCGCGGGGCGTCGGTCGAGCCGGCTCAGAACAGGGAGCCGACCAGGCCGACGACCCACATGCCGTACGTCTTCAAGCGGTGGGACGTACGGCAGTACAGCCGCGGCTTTCGGCGCCCGCCCTGATTGATCAGCGTCTCGCACCACCGGCACGGCAACTCGCCGTAGTACCTGCCGTCATCCCCCAGACGCGCTTTGGTCATGGGCATGACCTTAGCGGCGGTCTCGCCGACCACCGCGCCGGTTCTCGACGATCGGCGCCACACTGTCGTGAACCGAGGGTGGATCTCCATTCGGACAACATCCGTCAACTCACGACCCGTTCATCACCCATGCGTTTACAGTGCTGTCTCGGGATCGCCCTTGTGAACGTCTTCGCGACGGCCACCGGGGCATGGGGAGGGGGAGCGCACCATGCGCAAGGGGGCGAAGACTGCCCTGGTCGGCGGGGTGCTCGCCGTGATGGTCGGGGGCGCGGGGTACGGCGCGTACAACCTGGTGACCGCGGTCACCGGCGGCAACACGTCCGCGGACGGGGGCGCGGTGAAGACCGGGCCGCTCACCAGCGACGAGATCCGCGACACCACGCGGAAGTTCTTCGCGGCGTGGGAGAAGGGCGATGCGGCGGGTGCCGCGGACCTCACGAACAACGCGGTGGCCGCGCAGACACTGCTCGCGGGCTACCGCGACGACGCGCACATCACCGGGGTGAAGGTGACGCCGGGCACGGCGAACGGCGCGAGCGTGCCGTTCTCCGTCAAAGCCACGGTCTCGTACGAGGGCAAGTCGAAGCCCTTGTCGTACAAGACCGGACTGACCGTCGTCCGCGGCCTCACCACGGGGCAGCCCCTCGTCGACTGGCAGCCGTCCGTCGTGCACCCGGACCTGGAGAAGGGCGACACGCTCGTCACGGGCGAGGCGTCGGCGCCGCCGATCGAGGCGGTGGACCGTGACGGCGCCGTGCTGAGTGAGAAGAAGTACCCCTCGCTGGGGCCGATCCTGGAGCAGCTGCGCAAGCGGTACGGCGGCGATGCGGGCGGCACTCCCGACATCGAGCTGTTCGTGCGGCACCAGAACGCCGACGTACCGGACGAGACGCTGCTGACGCTCGACAAGGGCACGCCCGGCAAGCTGCAGACCACGCTCAGCGCGAGCGTCCAGGCCGCGGCCGAGACGGCCGTGAAGAAGTTCGCCAAGTCGTCGGTGGTCGCCGTGAAGCCGAGCACCGGCGAGGTGCTGGCGGTGGCGAACCACGGATGGGGCGAGTTCAACGCGGCGTTCCAGGGGGAGCTCGCGCCCGGCTCCACGATGAAGATCATCACCGCGGCGATGCTGATCGACAACGGCGTCACCTCGATGAACGGCTCGGCGCCCTGCACCGAAAGCGCGGTGTGGCAGAGCCAGACCTTCCACAACCTCAAGGGTCTGGCGCCGAACGACAACGCCACACTCGCGGACAGCTTCGCGCGCTCATGCAACACCGCCTTCGTGAAGCTCGTCGACGAGGAGCCGCTCACGGACGAGTCGCTGACCCACGAGGCCCAGGACCGGTTCGGGCTCGGGCAGGACAACTGGAAGACCGGGATCGCGTCGTTCGACGGCTCGGTGCCACCCTCCGGGGGCCCCGACCGTGCGGCCAACGCGATCGGCCAGGGCCAGGTCCAGATGAGCCCGCTGAACATGGCGTCGGTCACGGCGACGGTCAAGACGGGCGCCTTCCGGCAGCCGGTGATCGTCCCGCAGAAACTCGACGACCGTGAGCTCGCCACCGCCCGGGGCCTTGAGCCGAACACCGCCGCGCAGCTGCGGCAGATGATGCATCTCACCGCCACGAGCGCCACCGGCACCGCCACGCAGGTGATGGCCGGGCTCGGCAGCGACATCGGCGCGAAGACCGGCTCCGCGGAGGTCGACAGCCAGGCCAAGTCCAACAGCTGGTTCACCGGGTACCGGGGCGACATCGCCGCGGCTGCCATGACCGAGGAGGGCGGGCACGGCGGCGACGCGGCCGGCCCGATCGTGAAGGGCGTACTGCTGGCGGGCGGCTGAGGCCGGGGCCTGGCCGGGGCCTGGCCGGGGCCTGAGGGCCGCCCCTTGCTTCCCCCCTTCTCTTGCCCACCTTTCGGGCGGGAGTAGGGGGTTGGGAACTGCTGCCGGTGTGCTGAGCAGTAGTGAGTCTTGGTGAGTAAGAGTGAGCACCGGGCGGGCTTGGGGTTGGTCGTCTGGCCATGCGCTGGAGGCCCGCTTCCGCGGTGCGTGTCCTGAGGCCCCTGGAGGCGAACAGAGTTTCGTTGATCGAATAGGTGACCTTTGCGGGCGGTGGTCGTTGAGTGCGGTGACGGGATCGTCGGGCCGGGGGATGAGGGGGTGGACGGAGTGCGGGAGCTGGCTGCGCCCTTCGTGGTGCCGGGGCCTGCGGGGGTGGCCGTCCGGGACCGGCTGCGCGTGACGGACCGGGACGTGGCCGTGCTGGATGAGGTCGGCGCGTTCCTCGGCTCTCTGGCCGCCGGTGATCTCGCCGACCGCTGCCGCCAGGGTCCGGAGCACGACGCCGCGGCGTGGGCGGTGCGCAAGCGGGAGCTGACGGGCCGGTCGTCATCGCGATGGGCGGGCAGTATCACCAAGGCCACCCATGACCAGTGGGCGCTGGCCCGGCGCGCACAGGCCGCGCATATCCCGCGAGCATCGCGATCGGGCGACGCGCCCTCGGGCACCCGATCCGGCGACGGACGGCACCGCCCCCACCGCACCAGAGCGTGGGGCATCGGACCGCCCAGGCCCGGCCAGGTACCCGACGGCGTGAGGGACCCTGCCCGCCTGCCACGGACCGCGCACTGAGAGTGCCGTCGCCGAGCAGGACGCGAAAGCGGGGAACCAGCCGGGCATCCAACACCGTTCGGGATGCCCGCAGTGACCAGGCATGGGTCCAAGACCCACTCCTGCTCACATAATCGGAACGGTTTGACGGCAGGCTCTAGTGTGGTGCCTCGGTGAGGCGTTTGGGGGACCAGAGCAGCGGAGGACTCGTGGGGAAGAGAAGGCGCGCCGCGCGCAAAAGAACGCACCCCGCCTTGATCGGCGGGGTGGCGGCAGTGGTTGTGGGCGCCGCGGGCTTTGCCGCGTACAGCCTTATGTCCGACGCGCCGAAGGACAAGGAAACCGCCGCCGGCAGCGTCGTGAAGAAGATCAAGACGGGCCCGGTGACGGCCGCCGAGGTCCGGACCGCCGCCGACGGGTTCCTCACCGCATGGCAGTCCGGCGACGCCGCGAAGGCCGCCGCGTACACGGACGACACGACGGCGGCCACGGCCGCGCTGACCGGGTACCACAAGGACGCGCACATCGACGAGGTCACGCTGACCCGCGGCAAGCCGTCCGACGCCACGGTGACGTTCAAGGTCGCCGCCACGGTCACGTACAAGGGCAAGAGCAAGCCCCTCGCCTACGAGTCCGAGCTCACCGTCGCCCGCCGGGCGAAGGACGGCAAGGCGCTGGTCCACTGGCAGCCGTCCGTCGTGCACCCGGATCTGAAGGACGGCGACACGCTGGTCACGGGTGCCGCCGGGGACCCGCCGGTCAATGCGGTGGACCGCAACGGCACCGCGCTCACCGCCGCGAAGTACCCCTCGCTCGGCACCGTCCTGGACGGGCTGCGCGAGAAGTACGGCAAGAAGTCCGGGGGGACGGCCGGGATCGAGCTGCGCATCGTCCGCAAGGAGACCAAGAAGAAGAGCGAGCAGATCCCCGACAAGACGCTGCTGACGCTGTCCGAGGGCACGCCCGGCACGGTGAAGACCACGCTCAGCGCGACTCTGCAGGCCGCGGCCGAGCAGCAGGTGGCCAGCCGGGAGCGGGCGTCCGTGGTGGTCATGAGGCCGTCGACCGGCGAGATCCTCGCCGTCGCCAACTCGAACCCGAACTTCAACACGGCGTTCCAGGGCTCCCTGGCCCCCGGCTCCACGATGAAGATCGTGACGTCGTCGCTGCTGATCGACAAGGGCCTCGCGTCGGCCGACAAGGCGCACCCGTGCCCCAAGTACGTGACGTACGGCGGCTGGAAGTTCCAGAACGACGACAAGTTCGAGATCAAGAACGGCACCTTCAAGGCGAGCTTCGCGCGCTCCTGCAACACGGCCTTCATCAGCCAGGCGAAGGAACTCAAGGACGACGACCTGACCAAGCAGGCCCAGCAGGTCTTCGGGCTGAGCATGGACAACTGGTCCATCGGCGTCCCGTCCTTCGACGGCTCCGTCCCCGTGCAGAGCAACGCGCAGATGGCGGCGTCGCTGATCGGCCAGGGCGGGGTGCGCATGAACCCGCTGAACATGGCGTCGGTCGTCTCGACGGCCAAGACGGGCGTCTTCCACCAGCCGTACCTGGTGTCCCCGGCGGTGGACGGCCGCGCACTGGCCAAGGCGTCCCGGACGATGTCCGCGTCCACCGTGTCCCAGCTCCGCGAACTCCTGACCTACACGGCCGCCTACGGCACCGCCGCCGAGGCCATGTCGGGGCTCGGTCCGGACTACGGCGCCAAGACCGGCTCCGCCGAGGTCGACGGCCAGAAGGAGCCGAACGGGTGGTTCACCGCCTGGCGCGGCGACCTGGCCGCCGCGGCGGTGGTGCAGCAGGGCGGCCACGGCGGCGACTCGGCGGGACCGGTGGTGGCGGCGCTGCTGCGGGCGGGCGGCTGAAGCGAACGGGCGTCGGTACGGGCGGGGAACGGGCGCTCGTGCCGGCGGGGAACTGACGTCCAGCCGCCGGAACTCGTTAGCGTGCCCCATACACGCACCGCTAGCGTGCCGCTCATGACCGCTTCCGACGCAGCCGCCGAGACCTCCGCCGCCCATCCCCGTTTCGCCGAGGCCGTTCAGGAGCTCGGTCTCGCCGAGCTCCTGCCGCGGATCCGTCGTTTCCCCGAGGCGACCCGGACCGCCGCCGAGGCCGCCGCCGCGATCGGCTGCGAGCTCAGCCAGATCTGCAAGTCGCTGATCTTCGCCGCGGACGGCGTCCCGGTCCTGGTCCTCATGGACGGCGCGTCCCGCGTCGACGTGGAGCTGGTGCGGCGCGAGCTGGGCGCGGAGAAGGTCGGCCGCGCCAAGGCGGACGTGGTGCGCGAGACCACCGGGTACGCGATCGGCGGCGTACCGCCCTTCGGGCACCGCACGAAGACCCGCGTGCTCGCCGACCGCTCCCTGCTCGACCACGACGTGGTGTGGGCCGCCGCGGGCAACCCGCACGCGGTCTTCCCGATGGACCCCAAGTCGCTGATCGCCCACGCGGGCGGCACCCTGGTGGACGTCCGCGAGCGGCTCGCGTGACGCCGGTGGTCGCGGCCGCCGTCCTGCTGGCGGCCGTCACCCACGCGAGCTGGAACGCCATCGCCCACCGCATCACGGACAAACTGGTCGGCTTCACGCTGATCTCGGGCGGCGGCTCCCTCATCGGCTTGGCCGCCATGCCCTTCGTCCCCGTGCCGGAGGCCGGCGCCTGGCCGTATCTGATGGCCTCGGTCGTGCTGCACGTCGTGTACTACGCCCTGCTCATGCGCTCCTTCAAGCTGGGCGACTTCGGCCAGGCGTACCCGATCGCGCGCGGTTCGGCGCCCCTCGTGGTGACCGTGCTGGCCGCGGTCTTCGCCAAGGAGACGCCGGGCGCCTGGCAGGCGGCGGGCATCGCCCTGTCCTGCGCCGGACTGACCGGCGTCGCGCTCTGGGGACTGCGCGGCCGCCGCCCCGAGTGGCCGGCGATCGGGGCGGCGCTCGCGACGGGCCTGTCCATCGCCGCGTACACCGTCGTGGACGGCCTGGGCGTACGCGCCTCCGGCTCGTCGCTCGGCTACATCGCCTGGCTGATGGCCCTGGAGGGCCTGCTCGTCCCGCTGTACGCCGCCCGGCGGTGGCGCGGTGAACTCGTCTCGCTGCTGCGTCCGTTCGCGACGCTCGGCCTGCTCGGCGCGGCGCTCTCCGTCCTGGCGTACGGCCTGGTGCTGTGGGCCCAGACGCGGGCCGAGCTCGCGCCGATCGCGGCGCTGAGGGAGTCCAGCATCATCGTGGGCGCGGCGATCGGCGCCCTGTTCTTCAAGGAGAGATTCGGGGCGCCGAGGCTCGCGGCTGCGGGGTTGATGGTGGCCGGGATCGGCCTGATGCTGCACGCGGGCTGACCGGCGGGCGCGAACCCGTCCGTACGGCCCCCGCCTGCTAGCTGAGCAGGATCGACACGTCGATGTTCCCGCGGGTCGCGTTGGAGTACGGGCACACCTCGTGCGCCTCGTCCACGAGCTGGGCCGCGAGCTCCTGGTCGAGGAGGGGCAGCGAGACGTTGAGGGCGACGGCGAGGCCGTATCCGCGCTGGGCGTTGGGGCCGAGGCCGACCTTCGCGGCGACCGTGGAGCCGGTCAGGTCGTAGCCGGCGCGGCGTCCCACGAGCACGAGGGCGCTGTGGAAGCACGCGCTGTACCCGGCGGCGAAGAGCTGTTCCGGGTTGGTGCCCTGTCCGTCACCGCCGAGCGCGGGCGGCATCGCGACCCTGAGGTCCAGCTGCCCGTCGTGGCTGGTGACGTAGCCGTCGCGGCCGCCGTGCGCGGTGGCCTCGGCCAGGTACACGATCTTCGCCGGACGAGTGTCGGCAACGGCACCGTCGGTCATGGTTCCAACTCCCCGGTGGCAGGCGCAAGAAGAGTGCACAAGTGCATCGCGCTCAATGTATCTGCGCAGTACAGCGGGAAGTTACCCGGGGGTAGCTTTTTCGGTGGCTCAGGCCGTGGGGGCGCTCACCGACCGCGGATCGAACCCGAACGGCAGCTCCAGCCGGTGCGCGCGCATCAGCTCGTCGTCCGCCAGCAGCTCACCGGTCGGCCCGTCCGCGGTGATCGCGCCCTCGCTGAGGATCACCGAGCGCGGGCAGAGCTCCAGGGCGTACGGCAGGTCGTGCGTGACCATGAGGACGGTGACGTCCAAGGAGCGCAGGATGTCGGCGAGTTCGCGTCGCGACGCCGGGTCGAGGTTCGACGACGGCTCGTCGAGGACGAGGATCTCGGGCTCCATCGCCAGGACCGTCGCGACGGCGACGCGGCGGCGCTGCCCGAAGGAGAGGTGGTGCGGCGGCCGTTCGGCGAACTCCGCCATACCGACCCGCTCCAGCGCCCCGTGCACCCGGGCCTCGAGCTCGGGCCCCTTCACGCCGGCCGCGGCGGGCCCGAAGGCCACGTCCTCGCGCACCGTCGGCATGAACAGCTGGTCGTCCGGGTCCTGGAAGACGATGCCGACCCGGCGCCTGATCTCCGCCATGTGCTGCTTGCCGACGGGAAGCCCCGCGACCTTCACGGCCCCGGCGCCGCCGGTGAGGATGCCGTTGAGGTGCAGCACGAGCGTCGTCTTGCCGGCGCCGTTCGGCCCGAGCAGTGCGACGCGCTCGCCGCGCTCGATGCGCAGATCGACCCCGAAGAGGGCCTGGTGCCCGTCCGGGTAGGCGAAGGCGAGCCCGGATACGTCCAGCGAGGGGGGCGGTGTCGAGGTCACAGGGTCCATCCAAGAAGGCATACGACAAGGGCGGCGAACGGGAGGGCCAGTGCGTACGACCACTGGGCCCGGGACGCGGTCACCACGTCGATGACCGGCATCGTTCCGGCGTAGCCGCGGCTGAGCATCGCCAGGTGCACCCGCTCCCCCCTCTCGTACGAGCGGATGAAGAGGGCTCCCGCGGACTTGGCGAGGACGCCCCAGTGGCGGATGCCGCGGGCCTCGAAGCCGCGCGACTCCCGGGCGATCTTCATACGGCGCATCTCGTCCGTGATCACGTCTCCGTAGCGGATCATGAAGGATGCGATCTGGACGAGCAGCGGCGGCAGCTTGAGGCGCTGCAGGCCGAGCAGCAGCTCACGCAGTTCGGTGGTGGCGGCGAGCAGGACGGAGGCGGCGACGCCGAGGGTGCCCTTGGCGAGTACGTTCCAGGCGCCCCACAGGCCGTTGACACTGAGGGAGAGGCCGAGGACGTCGACGCGCTCGCCCTGCGCGACGAACGGCATCAGCACCGCGAAGGCCACGAACGGGATCTCGATCAGCAGCCGCTTGAGCAGGAACCCGGCCGGGACGCGGGCCGCGTACGCGACCCCTCCCAGCAGCACTGCGTACAGCCCGAAGGCCCACATCGCCTCGCGCG
This sequence comes from Streptomyces sp. NPDC002577, assembly GCF_053594815.1. NCBI lineage: Bacteria > Bacillati > Actinomycetota > Actinomycetes > Kitasatosporales > Streptomycetaceae > Streptomyces > Streptomyces sp. NPDC002577. The sequence continues at coordinate 46,754 of NZ_JBSFWK010000025.1, forward strand.
GCGTCGAGACGACGACCACGACGAAGGCGAAGACGGCCGCGAGCTTGGTGTGCGGGGGAAGCCGGTGCACGGGCGAGTGCCCGCGCCGGTAGAGCCGGTGCGCGTGTCCAGCACCCATGTCAGACGGTCTCCTGCTGCGGTACGGCGGTGGGGCCGGTGTCAGCGGTACGGCGGCGGCGGACCAGCCAGAAGACGCCGCTGCCCGCGACGACCGTGACGCCGACGCCGATCACGCCCGCGAGGCCGCCGGAGAGCCGGGCGTCGCCGACGTCCTTGACGCCGTAGTTGGCAAGCGGCGAGTCGGAGCTGGCGTGCTGGGTGGTCCGCTTGTCGATGCCCTGGTCCTGGGCGACCTTCTCCAGGCCGTCGGGGCTCGCGGAGGCGTAGAAGCTGACGAAGCCCGCGAGGACGAGTGAGGCGACCAGGCCGGTGATCCAGACCTTGCGGGTGGACCGGGCGGCGACCGGCCGGGGCCCCGTGGCGGGCGCGTCGACCAGCTCGCCGTTCACGCGGAGCTTGAGCGGCGTGGTCAGCCCGCGGGCGCCGTACACGAGGTCGGGGCGGACGGCGACGACGGCGCCGACCGTGAGCGCGGTGATCGCGGCCTCGCCGATGCCGATGAGGATGTGCACGCCGACCATGGCCGTGGCGACCTTGCCGATCGACACGTCGGTCGTGCCACCCACGGCGTAGATCAGCGTGAACGCGACGGCGGCGGCCGGCACGGAGAGCAGCGCGGCGACGAAGGAGGCGACGGTGATGGACCGGCGCGTGCGCGGCAGGACCTTCACGAGGCCGCGGAAGACGGCGTAGGCGACGACGGTGGTGACGATCGCCATGTCCGTGATGTTCACGCCGAGGGCGGTGAGGCCGCCGTCCGCGAAGAGGACGCCCTGCATCAGCAGGACGACCGACACACACAGGACTCCGGTGTAGGGGCCGACGAGTATCGCCGCGAGCGCACCGCCGAGCAGATGGCCGCTGGTGCCCGCCGCGACCGGGAAGTTCAGCATCTGCACCGCGAAGATGAAGGCGGCGACGAGCCCGGCGAGCGGCGCGGTCCGCTCGTCCAGTTCCCGCCGGGCGCCCTTGAGGCTGACCGCCACGGCCCCCGCGGCGAGCACGCCGGTGGCAGCCGAGACGGGGGCGTTGATGAATCCGTCAGGGACATGCATGGGTGGGCTCGCTCTCCTGCTGCGGCGTCTGCGGGTCCGTCGGTCCGTTCGGTTCGGCATGCGCCGGAACGCATGGCGAACCGTTCGATCATAGAGCCTTGTTGCGAATAGCTTGCAAGAGCGTCTCAGCACGAATAGCCGAGGGGCACATTCATGAAAATATGCGACATTAGATGACAAGAGGGGGTCGACGTAAGGAGTCTCCGATGCCAGCCGCCACCGTCGAGCAGCACGCGCGGGCCCACCTGGTGACCGACGCCGCAGACGACCAGCCACTCCCCGTCGAACTGAGCTACGACCCGCAGTCCGACCCGGATTCCGTACGGGTCAGCCTCCCCGGAGTCCCGGGTTCCCCGCAGCGTCACGACTGGATCTTCCGCCGTGAGCTGCTGGAGGAGGGGCTGCGCGCCCCGGCCGACAGCGGCGATGTCCGCATCTGGCCGTGCGGCCGTGTGCAGGCCGTGATGGAGTTCCACTCCCGCGAGGGCGTGACGGTCGTGCAGTTCGACTCGTCCGCACTGTTCCGCTTCCTGCGCCGGACGTACATGGCGACGGGTCCGATCACGCACTGAGGCGGCGAAACGCCCCGCGGGCCCCGCACGCGCGCGTGGGCCCGGCGGCAGCGCCGCTCGCGCTGCCGCCGGGCCCTTCCCCTTGCGCCTGCCCCGTCCCCACGGGCGGCGCTCCCGGGTCCGCCCCGCTCGCGGAGGACCCGGAGGCCATGCGTCCTCAGGTGGTGCGTGGACTACTCGGCCGCGTGGTGCAGCCGGATGTCGTAGCCGTCCACTCCGGCCCCGCCGACCTGCAGCGCGCCCGCCACCGGCGGGTACCCGCTGGCGACGATCGAGTACTCACCGGCGGCCAGGCCGGTGAAGGCGTACTCGCCGTCCTCGCCGGTCGTGGCGGTGGCGACCACGTCACCCACCGCGTCCACCAGCGTGACCCGTGCGTCCGGCAGCGGCCGGCCGCTCGCACCCTCGCCCGCACTCACGACACCTCGGACCGCCGCGCCCGCCGGACCGCCCGTGCCGGAGAGCACGATGTCGTGGCCCAGCATCTCCTCGCCCACGGCGATCGTGGACGCGTGCGGCTGGTGCCCCTCGGCCGCCACGATCACCACGTAGCTGCCGGGCGCGGGGGCGTCCACCAGATACGAGCCGTCGGCGTCCGCCACGGAGCGGCCCAGCTGCTGTCCGCTCGGCGAGATCAGCGTCACCGCGGCACCCGCCACGCCCGCACCACTCGCATTGCGGACAGTGCCGCGGATGCCACAGGCGTCCGGCAGATACAGCTCCTCGCTCGAACCGACTGCCGTACCGGCCAGGGCGAGCCGGGCATCGGGCCCGGACGCGGCCCCCACGGCCACGGGCTCGCGCACGGCCACGGGCACCGTCTCGTCGATGGCCGGGAGACCGGCCTCGACCAGCTCCGGCTCGGGGTCCTTCGGGGTGTCGTGGAGGTCGCGCAGACCCTCGCCCTCGACGTCGACGTTCGGCAGGGCGCGGTCGAGCCACCTGGGCAGCCACCAGGCACCCTTGCCGAGCAGCGCCAGGACCGCCGGGACGATGGCCATGCGCACGATGAACGCGTCGAAGAAGACGGCGATCGCGAGACCGAAGCCGATCATCTTGATCATCGACTCGCTGGAGCCGATGAAGCCCGAGAACACCGCGATCATGATGACGGCAGCGGCCGTGACCACCCGGGCGCCGTACCGGAACCCGGTCACGATCGCCTCCCGGGGCTGCTCCCCGTGCACGTACGCCTCTCGCATACGCGTGACCAGGAAGACCTCGTAGTCCATCGCCAGGCCGAAGACGACACCCACCATGAAGATCGGCATCATCGACATCACGGGACCGGTCTCCTCGACGCCCAGGAGGTCGGCGAGCCAGCCCCACTGGAAGACCGCGACGACGGCGCCGAGCGCGGCGAGCACGGAGAGCAGGAAGCCGAGCGCGGCCTTGAGCGGCACCAGGATCGAGCGGAAGACGACGATCAGCAGCAGGAACGCCAGGCCGACGACCAGCGCCAGATAGGGCAGCAGCGCGTCGTTGAGCTTCTGCGAGACGTCGATGTTCATCGCGGTGGAGCCGGTGACCAGCACCTTCGCGTCGGTGTCCGCCTTGATGTCGCCGCCGGCGTCACGGATGGCGTGCACCAGGTCCTCGGTCGTGGCCGAGGACGGCTTGGAGTCCGGGACCACGGTGATCATCGCGGTGTCACCGGCCTTGTTGTACGTCGCGGGGGTCACCGCGACCACGTCGTCGAGGCCCTTGATGGTGGTGGTGACCTCCTTGACGGCGGCCTTCGGGGCGTCGCTGGACTTCGCGTCGACGACGACCATCAGCGGACCGTTGAAGCCGGGCCCGAACCCTTCGGAGAGCAGGTCGTACGCCCTGCGCTGCGTGGTGCTGGTCGGCTGCGAGCCGTCGTCGGGCAGGCCGAGCTCGAGCGAGCCGGCGGGAATCGCGGCCGCACCGAGGCCGATGACGCCGAGCAGCAGCACGATGACGGGACGGCGGACGACGAAGCGCGCCCAGCGCGTGCCCATGTTCGGCTTCTGCGACGCGTGCTCGCCCTGGCCCTCGGCCTTCTTGGCCTTGCGGCCACCGCCCAGCAGCTTGCTCTTCTCGCCCGCGGGCTTGATCTTCCTGCCCGCGTATCCGAGCAGCGCAGGGATCAGGGTGAGCGCGATGAGTACCGCGATGACGACGGTGCCGGCGGCCGCGATGCCCATCTTGGTGAGCATCGGGATGTTGACCACGGCCAGGCCCACCAGCGCGATCACGACCGTGAGACCGGCGAAGACCACCGCGGAGCCCGCCGTGCCGACGGCCCGTCCGGCCGCCTCCTCGCGCTGACGTCCCTCGGCCAGTTCGGCGCGGTAGCGGGAGACGATGAAGAGGGCGTAGTCGATGCCGACGGCGAGGCCGATCATCATCGCCAGCGTCGATGTGGTGGAGCCCAGGTCGAGCGCGTTCGCGAGCGCGGTGATCGTCGAGACACCGATGCCGACACCGATCAGCGCGGTGAGCAGCGGCAGCCCGGCCGCGAGCAGCGCACCGAAGGTGATCACGAGCACGACCGCGGCGACGCCGATGCCGATGGCCTCGGTGGCACCGGTCTCGGGCACCGACTGCAGCGCGTCACCGCCGATCTCGACGGTCAGCCCCTTGTCCCGCGCTTCCTGCGCGGTGTCCTCGAGCGCGTCGCGCGAGGAGTCCTTCAGCTCCATGCCGGAGACCTTGTACGACACCTGCACGTAGGCGATCGTGCGGTCCTGGCTGACGGCCTTGGCCTGGAACGGATCGGCCGCGGAGACGACCTCCGAGCCGGTGCCGAGTTCCTTGACGGTCTCCTTGACGATGGCCTTGTTGGCGGAAGAGGTGATCTTCTCGCCGTCGGGCGCCTTGAAGACGACGCGTGCGGTGGCTCCGTCGGCGCTGGCGCCGGGGAAACGGTCCTCCAGCAGGTCGAAGGCCTTCTGGGCCTCGGTGCCGGGGATCGAGAAGGAGGTGGAGCCGGCCGCGGGGGCCTGTGCGGCGCCCACACCCGCGAGGGTCAGCAGCGCCACCCAGATCAGGGCGACGAAGTGCCGTCGCCGGAAGGCGAATCGGCCCAGTTTATAGAGGAATGTGGCCACGAGGAGGCACTCCCGGGTCAGGTCGTGGGGTCTTGAAGGGCATGGGGCATCGGCCCGACGACGTGAGCGGTCGCGTCAGGTGAAGCAGGAGGGTCGCGGGACCCCGGGGACGTCAGGCGCCGAGGGCGGGGAGGACCACGGCGTCGATGTACGAGGTGAGGAAGGCCTGCGTGGGCGGTCTGTTGTCGACCAGTCCCCGGACGACGAGGCCGCCGACCAGCATGTGCGGGACGTAGCCGAGCGCGGGGTTGTCCGCGCGGATCTCACCCCGCTCCACGGCCCGCCGCAGCATCCGGTCGAGACCGGTCATCTCCGGCTCGAACAGCAGCTCACGAAGGGCCTGCAGAAGATCGGCGTTCCCGTGCACCGCCATGGCCAGGCCCCGCATCAGCGAAGTGTCCTGCTCCATCCGGCAGTCGTCCTCACGCGTCACCATCTCGTGGAAGTCGCCCCGCAGGCTCCCGGTGTCGATCTCACCTATGCTCACCGGCTTCTGATGCCGGAGCGCCTTGACGACCAGCTCGGCCTTGCTCCCCCACTGGCGGTAGAGGGTGGCCTTGCTGGACCGGGTGCGGGATGCCACGGCGTCCATGGTCAGGGCGTCGTAGCCGACCTCGCGGAGCAGGTCGAGCACGGCCGCGTAGAGCTCGGCCTCGCGCTCGGGGGTGATCCGGCTGCGGCGCACCGTCGCGGCTTCAGCCATGCTCATCCACTCCCACTCCGAACGAAACGGTGTCGTACAGCCGAGAGCGTACCCCCCTCCTTATCGAAACGAAACCGTTTCGTACGTGTCTCACGTCACGCCCGCCCTCGAAGCCGCCGAAACCACCCCGAGAAGCCCGCCCGAAGTCCCCCATACCGGCATAACTTGCCATGACCCGTTCCGAGTAAAAGCATGGTTGGGTGAGCGACGCGAGCGACTACACACCTGGGTATCTGCGATTTCCGCACCTCCACCGCGACCGCCTCTGCTTCGCGGCCGAGGACGATCTGTGGATGGCGGCTCTGACGCCCGAGGGGAAGACCCCCGAGCGGGCCTGGCGGCTCACCGTCGACCGGACCAAGGTCAGCCACCCCCGTTTCTCGCCCGACGGCCACCACATCGCGTTCACGACGTGGCGCAGCCTCGATCCCGAGATCCATCTCGCCCCCGTGGACGGCGGCCCGGCGCGCCGCCTCACCTACTGGGGAAGCATCGACACGCGCGTGTGCGGCTGGGCACCCCCCGAGAAGGACGGCAAGGCCGACATCCTCGCCGTCGCCTCGCACGGCCAGCCCTTCTCCTACTTCTCCTGGGCCTACCGCGTCCCCACCGACGGCTCCCCCGGAGACAAGCTGCCCTGGGGCCCCGTCTCCGACATCGCCATCGCCGACGTCGGAGGCGAACACCTCACCCTGCTCCTCACCGGCAAGCCGCCGCACGAACCGGCCAGCTGGAAGCGGTACCGCGGCGGCGCCACCGGCCGGCTCTGGCTGCAGGGCCGGCAGATCGCCGCGGACATCAACGGGCATCTCGAGTCGCCCATGTTCGTCGACGGCCGGATCGCCTTCCTCTCCGACCACGAGGGCACCGGCAACCTGTACTCCTGCCTGCCCGACGGCTCCGACCTGCGCCGCCACACCGACCACGACGCCTTCTACGCCCGGCACGCCTCGTCGGACGGCATGCGTGTCGTGTACCAGTGCGCGGGCGAGCTGTGGCTCGTCGACGACTTCTCCCCCGGCGGCGAGCCGCGCCGCCTGGACGTACGGCTCGGCGGCCCGCGCGCCGGCCGCCGCCGCTCCCAGGTGCCGGCCGCCAACAACATCAGCGCGATCTCCGTGGACACGACGGGCCGGGCCAGCGCGGTGGTCGTACGGGGCAGCCTGTACTGGCTGACGCACCGGGACGGGCCGTCGCGCGTGATCACGGACACCCCCGGCGTACGCGTGCGCATGCCGGAGATGCTCGGCAACGGCGGCCAGGTCGCCTATGTCACGGACGCCGACGGCGAGGACGCCGTCGAGATCGCCGATCTGCCGCGGGCCAGCGGAGCCCGCGAGCCGCGCCGCCTCGCCTCGGGCCGGCTCGGCCGCGTACAGGAACTGGTGGCCGACCCCGCGGGCGAGCGGATCGCCATCGCCTCGCACGACGGGCGGCTGCTGCTGATCAATGTGTCCGGCGAGGCGGCGACCGAGGAGTCCGAGGACGCCTCCGCCTCAGCCTCCGGCACGGAGGCGGAGGAAGCGCCGGAAGCGCCGGAAGCGCCGGAAGCGCCGAAGGACGAGGTGACCGAGCTGATCCGGTCCATCAACGGGCCGGTGCGCGATCTCGCCTTCTCGCCCGACGGCGCCTGGATCACCTGGTCCCACCCGGGCATCGGGCGCTCCCTGCGCCAGATCAAGGTCGCACGGATCAGCGACCGGACGATCGTGGACGTCACCAACGGCCGTTTCGAGGACGAGAACCCGGTGTTCACCCGGGACGGCCGCTATCTGGCGTTCCTGTCCTGGCGCGGCTTCGACCCGGTCTACGACGTGCACACCGGCGACCTGTCCTTCCCGCTCGGCTGCCGCCCCTACCTCGTACCGCTGTCGTCGGCCACGCCATCACCCTTCGCGCTCTCGCCCGACGGCCGCCCCGCCGCCGGCGGGCTCGACCCGGACGGGAACGGACCGGGCGGCGGCACCGTCATCGTGGAGACCGAGGGTCTTGAGAACCGGGTGACGCCGTTCCCGGTGTCCGCCTCCAAGTACTCGGCGCTGCGCCCGGTCGCGGGCTGCGGCCTCGTATGGCTGCGCTGGCCCATCTCCGGCGCCCTCGGCGAGACGTTCGTCAACCCGAGCGACACCACCGGCCGGCCGACGCTGGAGCACTTCGACCTCACCAAGGCCAGGAAGTCCGAGCTGGTCGTCCACCTCGACTCGTTCGCGCTCAGCGGCGACGGCAGCCGGCTCGTCGTGGTCGACGAGGGCGATCTGAAGGCCGTCCCCTCCAACGAGCTGGGCGACAGCGACTCGACCGTCTGGATAGATGTGCGCCGCATCCTGCACGAGGCCGACCCGGGCGCCGAGTGGCGCCAGGCGTACAACGAGGCAGGGCGCATCATCCGCGACTACTTCTGGGAACCGCACATGTGCGGCATCGACTGGCCGGCCGTCCTGGACCAGTACCGGCCGCTGGTCGAACGGGTCGCGTCCCCCGACGAGTTCGCCGACCTGATGCGCGAGGTCCTCGGCGAACTGGGCACCTCCCATGCGTACGTCACCCCGGCCCGCCGCAACGAGGGCCCGCCGCACTACCAGCGCGCGATCGGCCTGCTCGGCACCAACCTCGTACGCCGGGGCGACAACTGGGTGGTCAAGCGCGTCCTGCCCGGCGACTCCTCCGACTCCAAGGCGCGCTCCCCGCTCGCCGGCATGGGCATCCGCGAGGGCGAGATCCTCACGCATGTCGACGGCCGCGCGGTCGACCCCGTCACCGGCCCCTACCCGCTGCTCGCGGGCGCGGGCGGCACCACGGTCGAGCTGACCTTCGCCACGGCGGAGGGCAAGGGCCACGCCCGCCGGGTCGCCATCATCCCGCTCATCGACGAGCGGCCCCTGCGCTACCAGGACTGGGTCGCCAAACGCCGCGCCGTCGTCCGCGAGTTGAGTGGCGGCAAGTGCGGATACCTGCACATCCCCGACATGGGCGGTTCCGGCTGGGCGCAGTTCAACCGCGACCTGCGCATGGAGGTGTCCCGCCCGGCCCTGATCGTGGACGTACGCGGCAACGCGGGCGGCCACATCAGCGAACTCGTCATCGAGAAGCTCACGCGCACGATCCTCGGCTGGGACCTGACGCGCAACGCGCAGCCCATCTCGTACACCTCCAACGCGCCCCGGGGTCCGGTCGTCGCCCTCGCCGACGAGGCCACCTCGTCCGACGGCGACATGATCACGGCGGCGTTCAAGCTCCTCGGACTGGGGCCCGTGGTGGGTCAGCGCACCTGGGGCGGCGTCGTCGGCATGACGGGCCGCCACCGCCTCAGCGACGGCACGGTCATCACGGTGCCGATGAACGCGGCCTGGTTCGACGCGTACGGCTGGTCGATCGAGAACCACGGCGTCAACCCGGACATCGAGGTGGCGCGCACCCCCGTCGACTGGGCGGAAGGCCGCAACACCCAGCTCCACAAGGCGGTCGAGGTAGCGCTGGACCTCCTGGACCACCACCCGGCGGCAAGCCCCCCGGACTACTCGAGGATCCCGAAACGAACCCGGCCGAAACTCCCACCGAGGCAGTGAGCCAATAAGCCACACAAGAAGCCGAGCCACACAAGAAGGGGTGCCCCACAATGGGGGCACCCCTTCAAGAGAGCGAACCGTCAGACGTCGTACTCGTCCCGGTCGAACCGCTCCTCGCCAGATTCCCGAGGCATCCGCCGCGAAGGCTCCTCCTCGGGCATGTGCGAGCCGCGCTCACGCTTGCCGCGCTCACCCGGAGCCTGCGGAGACCGCCCACGCTCACGCTTCTCGCGGGCGATCTTCTCCTTCGACTGCTCGGAGAGCTGCTCGCCCTTGTCCTTGAACTGGTCCATCGTGCCCATGCGGGTTCACTCCCAAATGGCTGAGGGGATGGGGCCTCTGTCAGAGTGACACGCCCGGACATACGCCGCATTTCGATCTATAACCAAACGACTACGGACCGTACAACGCCCAGCTCAGAGGGCATAAATGGCCGGCAATCGCCGCACAGAAGGCCTCCGCGACGGGCCCGCGGCGGGACCCTACCCGCCCCGCACCCCCCGCGCCCGCTCGTCCGCGGCCCCGCCCTCGCCCACAAGGCCCTTCGACACACTCCCCAGCCGGTCCGCGAACCGCCGCACCTCGCGCTGCCCCACCGTGCCGATGATTCCGGGCAGATACCCGCGCACCGACTGCATCCCGCGCAGCCACCACTGCCCGTACACATGACTGGACCGCCGTTCGATCCCCGCGACGATACGGTCGACCGCAGGGCCGAGCGGATACGTCTTGTTCGACGGCCACGGCAGCCGCTGCCGCAACTCCCGCATCACGTCGTCCTGATCGGCGCCCCGCACCATGTCCGTGTCGGTCCACGACAGATACCCGACCCCGACCCGCACCCCCTTGTACCCGACCTCGGCACGCAGGCTGTGCGCATACGCCTCCACACCGGACTTGGACGCGCAGTAGGCGGTCATCATCGGTGCCGGAGTGACGGCGGCCAGCGACGCGATCTGCAGGAGATAGCCCCGGCTCTCCTCCAGCGCCGGCAGGAATGCCCGCGCGGTGACGGCGGATCCGATCAGATTGACCTCGATCACCCGCCGCCAGGCCACCGGGTCGGAGTCCACGAACGGCCCGCCCGACGCGACGCCCGCGTTGGCGACGACGACGTCGACCTTCCCGAACCGCTCCTTGACCTCCTGCGCGACCCGCGCCATCGCCTCGTGGTCGGTGACGTCGGCGTGCCAGTGGTCGCTGTCGGAGTGCAGCCGCTCGGACACCTGCTTCAGCGCGTCCGGCTCCAGTCCGACGAGCGCGATCCTGGCACCGCGCGCCGACAGCTTGCGCGCCAGCAGCTCGCCGACGCCCCGCGCGGCACCGGTGACGACGACGACCTGCCCCTCGAGCCCCGCCTTGCCCCTGCTGCTCATGACGATGTTGTCCCCTTCACCTGTGCGTACGTCGCGACGAGTTCACGGATCCGGCCGGTGACCGCCTCCGGCGCCTCCACCGGCGTCATGTGGCCGAGGCCGGGAAGTTCGGTCAGCCCGGCGCAGTCGGGCAGCGCCGCCGCGATGGTGCGAGCGTGCACGACCGGGGTGAGCCGGTCGGCCGTCCCCGCGACGACCGCGGTGGGCATCGTCAACTGCCGTACCCCCGCGTCCAGATCGAGTTCGTTGAGCACGTGCGACCATCCGTGCCGCACCGCGCTCGGGCACGCGTGCACGATCCGCGCACACGCCTCGACCATCTCGGGCGACGATCCCGGCCCCATCGTCGCGTACCGCAGGACGCGCTTGGCCGGAGCGGAGACGGGCCCGAGCGGCGCCCGTGAGCCGAGGATCGACCGGGTGGCACGGGTGCGCAGCGCCCCCGCGCGCATCGGCAGCACCAGCGATTCGGCGACCAGCCGGGAGCTGCCCGTACTGCACAGCAGCACCGCGGCCGCGTGCTCACGGAACGCGGCCCGCCCGGCCGCCGCCATCATCGTCATCCCGCCCATCGAGTGCCCCGCGAGCACGGCCTTCTCACCGGGTTCGAGGGTCGCGGCCAGCACGGCTTCCAGATCGTCCGCCAGCGCACGCGTGCTGTACCCGTCCGGCGTGGCCGCGGCGGGACTGCGCCCGTGCCCCCGCTGGTCGTAGGTGATCACGCGGTGATCGGCGGCGAGGGAGCGGACCTGCGCGGCCCAGAACGCGGTCGAGCAGGTCCAGCCGTGCGCCAGCACCACGGCGGGCGCGCCGTCCGGTCCGTGCGTCTCGACGTGCAGGCGGGCTCCGTCGGCGGACACGGCGGTCAGCTCACGGGCAGGGGCGGGCGGCGCGTAGGGTCCGGAGACCACATGCATGAGTCGGCTCACGCTCCGGCCTCCGCCTTCTCGGCGCGAGCCGTGACCTGGGAGGCAGTCTGCTTCGGGGACTTCGGCAGCCTGATCACCTCGTACTCGGAGAGGTCAACGCGGCGCGTGGCGTTGCGGAACTCGGTGGTCGTACCGGGCCAGACCGTCGTATTGCGCCCGTTCGCATCCAGGTACCAGCTGGTGCAGCCACCGGTGTTCCACACGGTGCGCTTCATGCGCTCCTGGACCCGGTCGTTCCAGTCGTCCACGGCGCTCGGCCGCGCGGCGAGCGCGACCCGGCCGCCCAGGACGTCGAGCTGCCGCACGAAGTCCGCCATGTAGTTCAGCTGGGACTCGATCATCAGGATCATCGAGGAGTTCCCGAGGCCGGTGTTCGGGCCGATGATCGTCATCCAGTTGGGGAACCCGGGCGCGGTCGCCCCGCGCAGCGCGGCCATACCGGACACGCTCCAGCTCTCCGCCAGCGTCTTCCTCTCGGCGCCGACGACCCGCTCCGCGATCGGCATGTCGGTGACGTGGAATCCCGTACCGAAGATGATCGCGTCGACCTCGGCCTCGCTCCCGTCCGCGGCGACGACGGTCGATCCGCGCACCTCGGCGAGCCCGCTCGCGACGACGTCCACATTGGGCTGCGCGAGCGCCGGATAGTACGAGCTGGACAGCAGGATGCGCTTGCAGCCGATGCGGTACGAGGGCGTGAGCTTGGCCCGCAGCTCCGGGTCCTTGACGGCACGGGCGATGTTGCGCTTCGCGATCTGCTCGACGATTCCCAGCTCGCTCGGCCGCTTGGTGAACGCCTGGACCTGCAACTCCCGCATGCCCCACAGCAGTCCGCGACGCACCTGCGTGGTGAACGGCAACTGCCGGTGCAGCCACCGCTCGACGCCGCCGATGGCCCGGTCCATGCGCGGCATCACCCAGGGCGGGGTCCGCTGGAACAGCGTCAGGCGCGCGACGTCGGGCTGGACGGCCGGCACGATCTGGATGGCGGAGGCCCCGGTACCGACCATCGCGACGCGCTTGCCGCGCAGGTCGTAGTCGTGGTCCCAGCGGGCGGAGTGGAACACCTTGCCGGGGAAGGTGTCGAGCCCCGGGATGTCCGGCATCTTGGGGTCGGAGAGCGGTCCGGTGGCGGAGACGACGACGTCCGCGGTGAGGGTGCCGCTGCTGGTCTCCACCTCCCAGTGCAGCTTCCCGGTGTCCCACCGCATCGTCTTCACCTCGGAGTCGAGGCGGATGTGCGGCCGCAGCCGGAACACGTCCGCGACATGCTCCAGGTACTCGCGGATGTGCTCCTGCCCCGAGAAGACGCGCGGCCAGTCGGGATTGGGCGCGAACGAGAACGAGTACAGGTGCGACGGCACATCGCACGCGCATCCCGGATAACTGTTGTCCCGCCAGGTCCCGCCGACCGAACCGGCCCGCTCCAGTACGACGAAGTCGGTGATGCCCTCCCGACGCAACCGGACGGCGGCACCGAGCCCGCCGAACCCGGACCCGATCACCGCCACGCGGACATGTTCGTGCTCGGCCATGCCTGTGCCTCCCCGATCGATCCCGCGACTGTGCCAGTGAACACTGGCGCAGTGGGGAGGTTAGAGCAGTGGCGTACTGAGGGGTAGGGGGCGGAGCAGGAAAGTTACCGGCGGTATCACCGATCGGTACGACATAGTCTGCTGGCGTGGCAGAGGGACACGACGTGACAGAGGGACGCGAGTACCGCATGACGGAGCTGGCCGAGGAGGCCGGCATCACGGTGCGCACCCTGCGCTTCTACCGCGAACGCAAGCTCCTCCCGCCACCGCGCCGCGAGGGCCGCATCGCCTGGTACGGCGAACACCACCTGGCCCGCTTGCGGACCATCTCCGCCCTGCTGGAGCGCGGCCACACGCTCAACGGCATCGCCGAACTCACCGAGGCCTACGACCACGGCCGCGACGTCGTCGAACTCCTGGGCTTGGGCGCCCCGTCGGAGGAGACCCCGGTCCGCCTCACCCCCGAGGAACTGGCCGACCGCTTCGCGGGCGAGGTCACCCCCGAGAACTTCACCGCCGCCCTCGACCTCGGCTATCTCGGTACGGACGGCGGCGAGATCGTGCACGTCAGCCGCCGCCTGCTGGAGGTCTCGTCGGCGGTGGTCCGCGAGGGCATCCCGCTGGCTGCCGTCCTGGAGACGGGCCGCCGCGTCCGCGAACACGCGGACGCACTGGCCGAGATCTTCACCGAACTCATCGTCACCCACGCCTCACCGGAGGACGTCGAGCGGATGCGCCCACTGGCGAAGAGCGTGGTGGAGGCGGAGCTGTCGCTGGCGCTGGACCGCAGGCTGGCGGCCGACCGGAAGCCGGAACCGGAGCCGGACGAGGAGAAGCAGCCCGGCCCCGGCTAGGCCGCACTCACTCTCCCTGCTCACATCTCGTACACCGCGGTCACCGGCGCATGGTCCGACCACCGCAGGTCGTAGCTCGCCGCGCGCTCCACGAGGGCCTTCACCGCCCGCCCGGCAAGCCCCGGCGTCGAGACGTGGTAGTCGATGCGCCATCCGCTGTCGTTGTCGAAAGCCTTGCCGCGGTACGACCACCACGAGTACGGCCCCTCGACATCCGGATGCAGCGCCCGTACGACGTCCACGTACCCGACCTCGCCGAAGATCTGGCCCAGCCACTCCCGTTCCTCCGGCAGGAAGCCGGAGTTCTTGTGGTTGGCCTTCCAGTTCTTGAGGTCGGCCTCGCGGTGCGCGATGTTCCAGTCGCCGCACACGAGGACCTCGCGCCCGTCGGCAGCGGCGCGCACCCGCAGCTCCTTCAGATAGGCCCGGAACTCGCCCATGAAGCGGTACTTCTCGTCCTGCCGCTCCGTGCCCACCTCGCCGGACGGCAGATAGAGGCTGGCGACCGTGACCCCCGGCAGATCCACCTCGACGTACCGCCCGCTGCCGTCGAACTCACTCGATCCGAAGCCGACCTGCACACGCTCCGGCTCACGGCGCGTGAGCAGGGACACACCCGCGCGCCCCTTCGCGGCGGCCGGTGCGTGCACGACATGCCAACCGTCCGGCTCACGCACCTCGTCGGGGAGCTGCTGCGGCTCGGCCCGTACCTCCTGCAGGCACAGCACATCGGCGGAGGTGTCCGCGAGCCACTCCACGAAGCCCTTCTTGGCGGCCGCGCGGAGCCCGTTCACATTCACGCTTGTCACAGTGAGCACCCCGGCACGATACCGGCACACTGGTAAAAGCAGACACCCAGCATCTGCATAGATGTACGATATTCCGCATGGATATCCGCCCGGTCTCCTTCGACCACCCCGACGCCGTCAAGCTGAACGACCGCGTCCAGCTGGAGTACGCCGAGCGCTACCAGGACGAGGGCGACGTCACCCCCCTCGACGCCACGATGTTCCGGCCGCCGATCGGGCTGTACCTCATCGCGTACGACGGACTCGGCACCCCTGTCGCGACCGGCGGCTGGCGCACGCAGGACGAGAACGGCGAGGGCTACTCGGACGGCGACGCGGAGCTCAAGCGCATGTACGTCGTCCCGGAGGCCCGTGGCCTGGGCCTCGCGCGCCGCATCCTCGCGGCCCTGGAGGACGACGCCCGCGCGGCCGGCCGCGTCCGCATGGTCCTGGAGACCGGCATCAAGCAGCCGGAGGCGATCGGCCTGTACACGTCGAGCGGCTACGAGCCGTGCTCCAAGTTCGGACACTACCGCTTCGACGAGCTGAGCCGCTGCTTCGCCAAGCCGCTGAGGCCATGAGGGTCCACGTGACGCCATGAGGGTCCACGCCCCCGCCGACCGCGAGCGACGCCCGGCCGGCCCGTCTCGCGGACCTGCCCGATCAAGGCGATTCTGATTCCTGGAGCAGGACCGTCGAGGGGGCCGACAGGGCAGGGAGCAGCGGATGAGGATCGCGGTCATCGGCAGAGGCGACGTGGGCGGCGGGCTCGCGGATCTGTGGGAGCGCGCGGGCCATACGGTGGCGCGCCTCGGACGGGACGGCGGTGATGTCTCCGACGCCGAGGCCGTGGTGGTCGCCGTACCGGGCGACGCCGTCGCCGACGCCCTCGACAAGGTCCGCGGCATCGAGGGCAGGACCGCGATCGACGCGACGAACCTGCTCGGCGCGGAGCCGCCGGCCGGCTTCTCCTCCAACGCCGAGTACCTGAAGTCCAGGACCAACGGCCCGACGGCGAAGTCGTTCAACCTCAACTTCGCCGCGCTGTACGGCCGGCTCGGCGAGACCCGGGAACGGCCCTCCAACCTCTGGTGCGGAGACGCCGAGGCGCGCGAAGTCGTCGAACAACTCAGCCGCGACGCGGGTTACGAGCCCGTCAGCATGGGCGCTCTGGACAAGGCGGCGGTGCAGGAGAGCGCCAGCACGCTGTTCTTCGCCATCGTGGAAGGCGGCCTGGGGCCCTTCGTCTACCGCATGGCGCAACCGGATCGGCTGTGAGCCGCACGGCCCTGAAACCACGACCCTGAAACGCCGAGATCCCGGCCCGACGATGACCGTCGGACCGGGATCTTTTTGCAGTAGACCTGAGGCGATTCGAACCCCTGGCCCTCATGGGCTGTGACCGGCAGCGGGTGCGGACGAACGGCATCCGGTGACTCAGCCGTTGGGCTGGTTGCCGCCCGTTGCGTCGAGCCCTGTCACGTCCCTGGCCCTGTGCCATGCGCTACTGGGGTCGCTGATGCATCCCCTCACCCCTCAGGAGTCTTGGCGGATGAACGCAAGAACCCTTCTCAAGACCGTCACGCGGGCCGCGGCCCACCGCGGATGGCTCTGTGCCCCTGCCGCGATGGCGCTCGCGCTGGCGGTGGGCCCGGGCTCCGCCGTGGCGGCCGAGCACCGCGCTGGCGTGGCCGTATGCCCCATCACGCAGTTCCCCGCCCCGAGCACCACCGCCCAGGTCCCGGCCACGGCCGGCCCAACCGGGATCCCCGGCGCCACGGGCGTGATCGACACGGGCGTGTGCGTGCGCAGTGCCGTGAAGATCACGGCTACCGGAACGATCGCGGTGCGCAACGGCGGTACGACCGAGAGTCCGTGGGGCGACAGCACGGAGCTCGCGGGCTCGGACTTCCCGCTGCCGGATGTGCCGGCCTGGTCGCTCATTGCCCGGATCGGCAACGGACCATGGCACTACATCGGGGCGGGCCCGACGACCCTGGTGGGCAGCGGAGAGCTCTACCTCGCGGTGAACGACAACTTCAACTCCGACAACAGCGGGTCGTTCACGGCCACCATCACACCGTGCGTGTGCGGTGTCCGCTTCGGGCCGGTCACCATCGGTTCGGCTGAGGGCCACCGGCCAGGGCTCGGCACGCCCTGCTCGGACTGACGCCGTACGACACGTCAGAGCCCCGGTTGGTAATCACCAACCGGGGCTCTGAGCTGCGTGGACCTGAGGGGATTTGAACCCCTGGCCCCCTCGATGCGAACGAGGTGCGCTACCGGACTGCGCCACAGGCCCTTGCAACGAGTGAAACTCTAGCATCCCGGTCCGGGTGCTTGGAAATCCGTTCCCTGGCTGGTCAGCCGAGGCGGCGACCGGGAGCGACGGAGGTGGCCTGGCCGGCTCGCGGGTCCTGTCCCGGGCGGCCGCGTCTCACTCGTTGGCGGCCCTCGGCCGGTCCCCGTCCTCGTACTGGTCGAACAGCGGGGTACGGCCGCGCTCGCGGGAACGCCGTGCGGACGCCGCGCGGCGGGCGTCGCTCCGGTCGCCCGCGGCGGTCTCCTGCGGGTCCGCCCCGTCGTCCTGCCCCTCCGCCGCCGAGCCCGCCGCGGTGCGCTCCCGCGCGCCCGAGCCGGCGCCGCCCGTCGTGTCCAGGGCGTCTCCGGAGACGTGATCACGGTCCGCACCGGACGCGGGAGCCGGCACCCGGCCGGAGCGGTCGGCACCGTCCGCGCGGCCCGGGTGGTCGGCGCGCTCGGTGGCGCCGCCGTCCGTCGGCTCCGCCGCGCTCGACCGCGCGGAGCTCCACACGTCGGGTGCGCCCAGGTCGACACCGCCGGTGGCGCGCGGGGCGACCGGCGCGGTCACATACGTCGGCAGCGGCACGGGCACCGGCTCCCAGCTGTCGCTCTGACCCGGCCCGCCCGGCCGCTCGCGCTGCTGGTCGAGCCACTCCGCGTGGTCGGTCTGCTCGACGATGGCGCGGCGGTCGGCGGCGAGTGACGAGAGATCGGTGCCGGTGCCGGGCGCCGATTCCTCCTCCGTTTCGTCGCCGGCCGGCCCGTCGGCGGACGGGCGACGACGCGGCTGCCGCTCTCGCTCACGCAGGCTCTGCGCGGCGGCCTCGGCCCGGCGCCGGTCCATGACGAACGTGAAGCGGCGCCGCTCCTGGGAACGCAGATGCGCGATATAGCCGCTGAGCAGCAGGGCCGGCACCGCGGGCGCCCACAGAAACGCGAGCCCCCCGACCGCGGCGACGATCGCGCCGAGCGTGAAGGCGAAGAACAGGACCACCGTCGTGCGGCGCCGGCGCGCGAGCACCTGCGAGCGCCGGGCACGCGCTCCGGCGTCCCGCGTAACCCCGGGGCGTGCGGGCGACTGCTGCTGCCGGGATGCCTGCCGGGCGGGCGAGCGGTCCGCGGGGTCGGCCTGGGCGTGCACCTTCGGCGGCTGGGTCCGGGCCGCGGCGTGCGCCTGGGAGCGGCCTGTGGACTGGGCTCCCGCCTCGGGACGCACCGCGTCCCCGCGGGCGTCCCGCCGCGCGTCTGCGCGGTCGTCTCTGCGCACGCTCCGGCCTTCGCGCAGTCCTGCCTCCCGGCCCTCGTCACGCCGTGCACCGTCAGCCGTGTCGCGCATCTCCCTGCGCGCCCCAGGCACGTCCTTGCGCGACGGAGACGACGGAGACACGGCGAATGCCCGGACGTCCACCGAGTCGGTGACGCCGTCCGGGTCGGCGCGCGGATCGGGCTCTCCGGCCGAGCGCGCTTCCAGGTCCTTGGCGTATCGGCGCTCCATCCCCGCCCGTCCGGACAGCAGCCGGATGGCGGTGCTGAAGCGTTCCGTCGGACGGGCTTCGTTCAGCTCGTCCTGCCTACGGAGCCACATCGGCACCAAGTAGGCGGCCCAGGCCCCGACGATGACTGCGTAGATGAGGCCGCTGCTGCTCACGCCTCACACCGTAGAGGGGTTTGCGTGAGGCCATCTGCCAATTCCGCCGGTGTGTCGCACGATCTGGCTGATATTCCGAGCTTTTTTTGCGACTCGTACGATCAGCGGAGCCACAGCGGCGGGAAATTCATTGCCCAGGACGATCAGCTGCCGATCATTTTCGAACACTTATTTTATTTCGTATCCGGTGAGCGACCCTCAGGCGGTGTTCTGCCCGCTGTTCCTGGAACGGGCCTGGTGCCAGCGTCGGAGCAGTCCCTCGGGCACTTCCTCGGCGGTGAGCGCGAAGACGAGATGATCACGCCAGGCACCGTCGATGTGAAGATACCGTGGGCGAAGCCCCTCCTCGCGGAATCCGAGTTTCTCCACGACCCTACGGCTGGGCCCGTTCTCGGGGCGAATGCAGACTTCGATGCGGTGCAGGCCGACCGTGCGGAAGCAGTGGTCGACGGCCAGCGCGACGGCCGTCGGCATCACCCCGCGGCCCGCGACCGCCTCGTCGACCCAGTAGCCGATATGGCCCGAGCACATCGAGCCCCACGTGATGCCGGCGACTGTCAACTGTCCGACGAGGTGGCCCTGGTACTCGATGACGAACGGCAGCATCCGGCCCGCATTGGCCTCGGCGCGCAGGTGGCGGACCATCTGACGGTAGGTCGGGCGATGTGTGACGGGGCCGCTGGGCGTGGGCGGCGGAATGGTCGCCTCCCAGGGCCGCAGCCAGTCGCGGTTGCGCCGGTTCACCTCGCGCCACGCCCGTTGGTCGCGCAGCTTTATGGGGCGGAGAGCGACGTCGCCGTCCCGGAGCTCGACGGGCCAGGATGGGCTGTTCAGCTCGCACCCCCTGGGGATACCTCCCAGGCCGTTGAGGCACTGGGGGAGGGTGTGGGGTGGTCGCCGCCGCGGATCTGGTCGACG
The DNA here is from genome assembly GCF_053594815.1 of Streptomyces sp. NPDC002577. Classification (NCBI taxonomy): domain Bacteria; kingdom Bacillati; phylum Actinomycetota; class Actinomycetes; order Kitasatosporales; family Streptomycetaceae; genus Streptomyces; species Streptomyces sp. NPDC002577. Next base: position 66,196 of record NZ_JBSFWK010000025.1, read on the forward strand.
GCGTGCGCCAGGAGGGGCTCGAGGACGGCGAGTCCGTCCCGGACGCCGCCGGTGGAGCCGGGCAGGTTGACGATCAGCGTCCGCCCGCCGACCCCGGCAAGACCCCGGGAGAGCACCGCCGTGGGCACCTTCACCTGTCCGAACGAGCGAATGGCCTCAGGAATGCCCGGCACCTCGTAGTCGATGACGCGCCGGGTGGCCTCCGGCGTGCGGTCGGTGGGCGAGATGCCGGTTCCGCCGGTGGTGAGGATGACGTCGTACCCGGCAGCGACCCCCGCCCGCAGCGCCTGCTCGACGGGGTCGCCGTCGGGGACCACCTGCGGGCCGTCGACGGTGAAACCGAGCGCGGTCAGCGCCTCGGCGATCAGGGGCCCGCCCCTGTCGGCGTAGACCCCGGCGGCCGCGCGGTTCGACGCGGTGACCACGAGAGCGCGACGCGGTGCCGGCGCATCGCCGTGCGCGTGCGCAGCCGAGGGTGAGTGCTGGTGCTGGTGCGAGCCGGCGGCACTCATACCGCGCCTCCCGTCCGGGTCCAGTCCCCCGACTTCCCGCCCGTCTTCTCCTCCACCCGTACGTCCGTGATGACGGCCCCCTTGTCCACGGCCTTGACCATGTCGATCACCGTGAGCGCCGCAACGGTGACGGCGGTGAGGGCCTCCATCTCGACGCCCGTGCGGTCCGTCGTCTTCACCGTGGCCGTGATCTCGACGGCGTCGTCGGCGACCGACAGATCGACCTTCACGCCCGAGACGGCCAGGGGGTGGCACAGCGGGATCAGATCCGGGGTGCGCTTGGCACCCATGATCCCCGCGATACGGGCGGTCGCGAGGGCATCGCCCTTGGGGACCCCCTCGCCGCGCAGCAGCTCCACCACGCGGGGCGCGACCAGAACACGGCCGCTGGCACGGGCGGTGCGCGCCGTCACGTCCTTCCCGGACACGTCGACCATGCGGGCGGCGCCCGCGTCGTCGATGTGCGTCAGCCGTTCCGGCTCAGGCGGTCCGGGGGTCTCCCCCCGGGAAAACACGGTCATTCGCTGTCGCGCTCCTGATCAGGGCCGACGCCGTGCGCGCGGGCCTGGTGTGCGCGACAGGTTACCCCCGCCCGACTGGCCGATGCTCAAGCAAGCAGGACCACTTCGACCTCCGCGCCCGATTCGACCGAAGTGGTGTCCTCCGGGACGACGATCAGTGCGTCCGCGTGCGCCAGGGCGGCGATGAGATGCGACCCGGCGCCGCCGACGGGTGTGACGGTGCCCGCGCCCGCGTCGTACCGCCCGCGCAGGAACTGGCGCCGGGCGGCGGGCGAGGAGAGCGCCTTGCCGGCCTCCAGGATCGCCCGCACGGTCGGCCGGTGGACGTCCGTGAGGCCCATCAGAGTGCGGATCGCGGGGCGTACGAACAGCTCGAAGGAGACGTACGACGAGACGGGGTTGCCGGGCAGGGCGAGCAGCGGGGTGTGGTCGGGGCCGATGGAGCCGAAGCCCTGGGGCTTTCCGGGCTGCATGGCGAGCTTGCGGAACTCGATGCCGCTGCCGGCCTCGTCCTCGTCGCCGACGTAGGACAGGGCCTCCTTGACGACGTCGTACGCGCCGACGCTGACGCCGCCCGTGGTGACGATCAGGTCCGCGCGGATCAGCTGGTCCTCGATGGTGGCGCGCAGGGTGTCGGCGTCGTCCGCCACGGCGCCGACGCGGTAGGCGATCGCTCCGGCGTCGCGGGCGGCCGCGGTGAGCGCGAAGCTGTTGGAGTCGTAGATCTGGCCGTCGTCCAACTGCTCGCCGGGCTGGACGAGTTCGCTGCCGGTGGACAGGACGACGACGCGCGGGCGCGGGCGTACCCGGACGGTGCCGCGGCCGATGGCGGCGAGCAGGGCGATCTGCGGCGGGCCGAGGACCGTGCCGGCCTCCAGCGCGCGCTCCCCGGCCTTCACGTCGCTGCCCTTCGCGCGCACGTGCGCGCGTGCCTCGGCCGGGCGGTACACATGGACCCGGCCGTAGGCGCCCTCCGGGGCCGCACTGTGGGCGCGCATCCCGGAGACGGGGCCCTCGCCCAGCCCGCCGTCGGTCCACTCGACGGGGACCACGGCCTCGGCGCCGGGCGGCAGCGGGGCGCCGGTCATGATGCGGGCGGCCTGCCCGGGCCCGACCGCGGGCTGCGCGGCCTGGCCCGCGGCGACGTCGCCGACGACCGTCAGCACGGCGGGGAACTCCTCGCTCGCGCCCGACACATCGGCGACCCGGACCGCGTACCCGTCCATCGAGCTGTTGTCGAAGGGCGGCAGGGACACCGGCACCGTGACGTCCTCGACGAGGACGCAGCCCTGGGCGTCGAGCAGGTTCAGCTCGATGGGCTCCAAGGGCCGGACGGTTTCGAGGATGTCCTCCAGGTGCTCGGTCACCGACCAGATGTGGTCCTGGCCGGTGACGCGGGTCGCGGCGTTGCTCAAATTGCTACATCTCCTCGGTGACGTAACGGCGAAGCCAGGACCGGAACTCCGGGCCCAGGTCTTCACGTTCGCACGCGAGTCTGACAATGGCACGCAGGTAGTCGCCACGATCGCCGGTGTCATAGCGGCGGCCCTTGAAGACCACGCCGTGCACGGGGCCGCCGGTCCCGCCGCCGTCGGTGTCCCGGTGCTCCTCGGCGAGCTTCTGCAGCGCGTCGGTGATCTGGATCTCGCCGCCGCGGCCCGGCTCGGTCCTGCGGAGTATGTCGAAGATGTGCGGGTCCAGAACGTAGCGTCCGATGATCGCGTAGTTGCTGGGCGCGTCCGCCTCGTCGGGCTTCTCGACCAGGCCGGTGACCTCGACGACATCGCTGTCCTCGGTGGGCTCCACGGCCGCGCAGCCGTAGAGGTGGATCTGGGCCGGGTCGACCTCCATGAGCGCGATCACGCTGCCGCCGCGCTGCTCCTGGACCTCGATCATGCGCGCAAGCAGAGGGTCGCGCGGGTCGATCAGGTCGTCGCCGAGGAGGACGGCGAAGGGCTCGTGGCCGACGTGGGGTGCGGCACAGAGGATGGCGTGACCGAGACCCTTGGGGTCGCCCTGGCGTACGTAGTGCATCGTCGCGAGGTCGCTGGACTCCTGGACCTTCGCGAGCCGGTCCGCGTCGCCCTTCTTCTGCAGGGCGGATTCCAGCTCGTAGTTGCGGTCGAAGTGGTCCTCGAGGGGGCGCTTGTTGCGGCCCGTGATCATGAGGACGTCGTCGAGGCCGGCGGACACGGCCTCCTCGACCACGTACTGGATCGCCGGCTTGTCGACGACCGGCAGCATCTCCTTGGGAGTGGCCTTGGTCGCCGGGAGGAACCGGGTGCCGAGGCCTGCTGCGGGGATGACAGCCTTGCTGATCCTGGGATGCGACGACTCAGTCATACCGGCAACCCTATCCGGTGCCATTGTGCGGAATCTGTGGATCCGGTTAATTCGCTCTCATATGAGCCACTTGTGAGGAGTTGTGAGAACGCCATGAATCACGCCAGGAGCGGCACCGAGCCTGACAAGCGAATGTTGCGGCGGGGATTCGTCACGGTGAGAAGCGGGTTGACAGCGGATGACCTGCGCGAGGCGGCAGCGGCTCTCGCGGGCCGGGCACTGGAGTTGCCCGAGCTCGCCGGGGCCCGCACTGTCGCGGCCTACGTCTCGGTGGGCAGCGAGCCGGGCACGCGCGCGTTGCTGGACGCACTCCACGCACGCGGGGTGCGCGTCCTGCTGCCGGTGCTGCTGGCCGACAACGACCTCGACTGGGCGGTGTACGAGGGTGAGGGCTCGCTCGTCGGTGTCCGACACCCGGGGAAGATCGAACTGCTGGAGCCGGCGGGCGCGCGGCTCGGCCCGGACGCCGTCCTGGAAGCGGACGCCGTCCTGCTGCCGGGGCTCGCCGTGGACGCGCGTGGGATGCGGCTGGGACGCGGCGGCGGCTCGTACGACCGGGTGCTCGCGCGCCTGGAGCGGGCGGGCGTGGATCCGGCGCTGGTGGTGCTGCTGTACGACAGCGAGGTCGTCGACCACGTCCCCGAGGAGCCGCACGACCGGCCGGTGCGCGCAGTGGTGACACCTTCGGGGGTACGCCGCTTCCGCTGACCCCGGCCCCTCGGCACTCGAAGTAGCCCCGCACGCACGCGTGCGGGGCTACTTCGGTGAGAGCCGGACCGTCAAGGCCGCAGCACCAGGGTGTCCTGCGTGGCGGCGTCGACCGCCTTCTCGGAGTAGGCCCACGTCAGGAGTTCACCGTCGGCCCACTTGTCGGTCTGGTCGGTGTAGTGCGCGCTGTAGGCGTGCCCCGAAGCGCCGGTGAGGTTGATCCACTTGGACTTGTCGAGGTCCGCGAGGTTCACCACCATCCGCATCGACGGCACCCAGATCACTCCGTAACCGCCCGCCGCGTTCCAGCCGGTCGCGTCGACCGCCGCCTCGCCGCCGCTGAGCTTCCACGGGCCGCGGTTCAGCACGTACTGCAGGAAGCTCGGGCCGTCGGTGCCGAGCGTCTGGTTCTTCAGGAACAGCCGGTGCAGGCGGCCCCAGCTCCAGGTGTCGATGTCCTTGCCGAGCTTGGCGGTCAGCTCCCAGCGGGCGTCCTGCAGGGCCCGCGCGAACAGCTCGTCGCGGTTCGTGGCCGCCGGCTCGGTCCGCGTCTTCGGCGCCGTCCACCAGTCGTTGTCCTCGTCCTCGAGGATCTTGCGGACCACCTCGTACCAGCGGTCGCCGCCGTCGGGCTGCGCCGAGTCCGCGTCGCGCTCACCGCACTCGCGCACCTTGCGCTCCTCGTCGACCGGGCCGGTGTTGCCCGCCGGCTCGACGCTCAGGCACTGGCCCTCGACGCGCAGCTCCTTGGGGAGCTTGTTGCCGAAGGCGAGCTTGAGGATGTTGCGCCAGACCGCGTTGAAGTACGCGGCCGCCGCCGAGTCCGAGTCCTGGGTGTAGTCCCAGCCCTCCAGCAGCTTCTGCGCCTCGCGGACGTACGGATCGGAGACGTCGATCTTGAGCAGCTTGGGCACGAGCAGCCTGGCGATCTCGCTGCTGTCGTCCGTCTGCATCTGGCGCATGTCCTCGGTCGAGATCTTGCCGCCGTTCTTGATCTTCGACTCGATGAGGTCGGTGATCCGCTGGCTGCGCGTGCCGTAGCCCCAGTCCGTCGTGAGCGTGTACGGGTACTTGTCCGGGTTTATGACGGCCTGGTTGGCGGTCACGATGTAGCCGCGCTCCGGGTTGTACTCGTACGGCAGGGCCGACGGCGGGATGTAACCCGTCCAGCGGTACTTGGAGTCCCAGCCCGGCGCGGGCAGCGAACCGTCGTATCCGCCGCCGCGCGTCGGGATCTTCCCGGGCGCCTGGTAGCCGATGTTGCCCGCGGTGTCCGCGTAGATCAGGTTCTGCGAGGGCACCTCGAAGTCGGCGGCGGCCTTGCGGAACTGGGTCCAGTTCTCCGCCTTGTTCAGCTCGAAGACGGCGTCCATGGAGTTGCCGGGCTCCAGCGCGGTCCAGCGCAGGGAGACGCCGTAGCCGTCGCCGCGGTCGGGCGCCGCCGCGTCGACGGTGGCCTTCTGGCCGACCTTGACCAGCTCGTTGTCACGGTCGGACAGCAGCGGGCCGTTGTTGGTCTCCCGGACGGTGATCGTCTTGCTCTTGCCGCCCGCGACCTTGATGGTCTCCTTGCGGGTCGTGAAGGGCAGCACCTTGCCGTCGTACTGGTAGCCGTCGCCGGCGAACTTCTCCAGGTAGAGGTCGGTGACGTCCGCGCCCAGGTTGGTCATGCCCCACGCGATGTCCTGGTTGTGGCCGATGACCACGCCGGGCATGCCGGAGAACGTGTAGCCGGAGACGTCGTACTGGCAGGTGGCGGAGACGCTCCGGCAGTGCAGGCCCATCTGGTACCAGACCGACGGCAGCTGGGGCGCCAGGTGGGGGTCGTTGGCGAGCAGCGGCTTGCCGGTGATGGTGTGGGCGCCGGAGACCACCCAGGAGTTGGACCCGATGCCGTTGCCGTTCGGCCCGAAGACCGAGGGCACCTCGTCCAGAACGTCGGAGACCGCCGACAGCTGGCTCTGCAGACCCGACGGCGCGGCGGTGTTGCCCGCGAGGCCCGTGCCGGCAGCGGTGGCGGACTGGGTCTGCGTCTGCGTGCTCGTCGAGCTCGCCGGCCCGTACGTCTTGGTGGCGGCGTCGTACGCGCCCGACTGCACGATCGGCTCGTTGCGGGAGTACGGGTAGTCGGGGTACAGGTCCTTGATCTGGGACGGGCCGAGGCGGCTGGTCATCAGGGAGCGGTCGATCTCGTCCTGCATGTTGCCGCGCAGGTCCCAGGCCATCGCCTTGAGCCAGGCCACCGAGTCGACCGGCGACCACTTCTCCGGCTTGTAGTCGTTGGTGAAGCCGAGCGCCGCGTACTCGACGGAGAGGCTCTTGCCGTCCTTGCCCGCGAGGAAGGCGTTGACGCCCTTGGCGTACGCCTGGAGGTACTTCTTGGTCGCCGCCGAGAGCTTGGTGTCGTACTCCTGCTGCGCCACCCGCCGCCAGCCGAGGGTGCGCAGGAATTCGTCGGTCTTGATCTGGCTCTTGCCGAACATCTCCGACAGCCGGCCGGAGGTCATGTGACGGCGTACGTCCATCTCCCAGAACCGGTCCTGCGCCTGCACATAGCCCTGGGCCATGAAGAGGTCCGCGTCGGACGAGGCGTAGATCTGCGGGATCCCGTAGCTGTCGCGCTTCACGTCGACCGGTCCGGAGAGCCCGTCGAGCTTGATCGATCCCTTGGTCTGCGGGAGAGAGGCACGCACCGTACTGACGCTCCAGTACGCGCCGCCACTCACGCCCGCGATGACGGCCAGAACCAGGACGATCACGATCAATCGGGCGCGGCGCCCCTTCTTCCTGCCGGACTTGCCGGACTCCTGACCGGAAGAGGCGGTGTGATTCGAGGGCATCGCTGTCCTTGCTGTCCTTCGCGAGCGGCAGAACGGGCTGTGCAGATGTGTGAGCGCTGGAGCAACCATAGGCGCAGGACACTTCCGCTCTGGACGCAAGGTCAGGAAGCGGCGGCAGTCCGCTGTCGACATACGTTCGAAGTGCACCTTCGAAGCGTCAAGAAAGCGTCAACGATTAGGTAAGGTAACGAAGTAATCCGGCTTCTCGCGCAAGGCGCCCGCTGCCGGTACAAGAGCACACAGCTCCATCAGGGGAAGGAACGGCCGCTGACTGTCCACCACCTCAACCAGCTCCTGCTCGTCTGCTCGCTCGTTCTGCTCATCGCCGTGGCAGCGGTCCGCATCTCCTCGCGCAGCGGACTCCCCAGCCTGCTCATCTACCTGGGGATAGGCATCGCCATGGGGCAGGACGGCATCGGCCATGTCTCCTTCAGCAACGCCCAGCTCACCCAGGTGATCGGCTACGCCGCGCTCGTCGTGATCCTCGCGGAAGGCGGCCTGGGCACGAAGTGGAAGGAGATCAAACCGGCGCTTCCGGCAGCTGCGGCGCTGGCGACCGTCGGCGTCGCCGTGAGCGTCGGCGTCACCGCGGCGGGTGCGCACTACCTGATCGGGCTGGAATGGCGGCAGTCGCTCATCATCGGCGCGGTGGTGTCGTCGACCGACGCGGCAGCGGTGTTCTCGGTGCTGCGGCGAGTGCCCCTGCCCGCGCGCCTGACGGGCACGCTCGAGGCCGAGTCGGGCTTCAACGACGCCCCTGTGGTGATCCTCGTCGTGGCGTTCTCCACGGCCGGCCCGGTGGAGCACTGGTACATGCTCGTGGGCGAGATCGCGCTGGAGCTGGCGATCGGTGCGGCGATCGGGCTCGCGATGGGCTGGCTCGGCGCCTTCGGCCTGCGCCACGTGGCGCTGCCCGCCTCCGGCCTCTACCCGATCGCGGTCATGGCGATCGCCGTCAGCGCCTACGCGGCCGGAGCGCTCGCGCACGGCAGCGGCTTCCTCGCCGTGTACCTCGCCGCGATGGTCCTCGGCAACGCGCGGCTGCCGCACTGGCCCGCCACGCGCGGCTTCGCCGAGGGAGTCGGCTGGATCGCCCAGATCGGCATGTTCGTCCTGCTCGGCCTGCTCGTCACGCCGCACGACCTGCAGGACGACATCTGGCCCGCCGTCGTCATCGGCCTGGTCCTGACCATGGTGGCGCGGCCGCTGTCGGTGGTGTTCAGCCTGCTGCCGTTCCGGGTGCCGTGGCGGGAGAAGGCCCTCATGTCGTGGGCCGGGCTGCGCGGCGCCGTGCCCATCATCCTCGCCACCATCCCGATGGTGCACGACGTCGAGAACAGCCGCCGGATCTTCAACATCGTCTTCGTACTCGTCGTCGTCTACACCCTCGTCCAGGGGCCGACGCTGCCCTGGCTGGCCCGGAAGATGCGCCTCGCCGAGACCGCCGAGGCCTCCGATCTGGGCATCGAGTCCGCGCCCCTGGAGCGCCTCGGCGGGCATCTGCTGTCCGTGGCGATCCCCAGGGGATCCAAGATGCACGGCGTCGAGGTCAGCGAACTGCGGCTGCCTGCGGGCGCCGCGGTCACGCTCGTGGTCCGCGAAGGGAAGTCGTTCGTGCCGCTTCCGACGACAGTGCTGCGGCGCGGCGACGAACTGCTCGTGGTGGCCACCGATCCGGTACGGGACGCCGCCGAGGCGCGTCTGCGCGCTGTCGGGCAGGGGGGCAAGCTGGCCGGCTGGCTGGGGACGGGCCGGGGCGCGTGAGCCGCGCCGATCGAAACCGACCGGCAAGGCAATCGCAGGTGAACGGACTGCGACCGCTCTGATTCGCAGGTTGATCGTGGAGTCCGGCCCTGTAACATGAGGCGATCTGATCGGACCAACTCTGCCTGACGCAGAGCTGGCGCGACCGTATGGCGGCCGCGGCGCCCCCGCAGGGGACCGCCCGGTATCTACCGCAGTCCAGCGCAAGAGGACAGCTCTCGGCGCCCCCGAGCCCAGTCAAAGGGGTCGCGCTACCAGGCGGCAGAAAGGCACGGGCCGTGGCATCCACGGTCACCTCGAAGTCATCCCGCCCTGCCCGCCCTGGGGCATCTCACCCCGGGTCCTCCCGCCCGGGTTACGGACAACTGCTGCGCACGCGCGGCGCCTGGACGTTCCTGCTCCCCGGGTTCGCCGCGCGCCAGCCGTTCGCGATGCTGACCGTCTCCATCGTGCTGCTGGTGCAGCACACCACCGGCTCCTACGGTGCCGCGGGCGCCGTCGCCGCCGTCACGGGCGTCTCGATGGCGCTGTGCGCGCCCCTGACCGGCACCTGTGCCGACCGGTTCGGACAGCGCGCCGTGCTGCTGCCCGGCGTCCTGGTGCACTCGGCGGCCGCGCTGACGCTGACGGTGCTGGCGTTGTCGCATGCACCCCTGTGGGCACTGTTCGCGGCCGCCGTGCCGACCGGCGCCTCCGTACCGCAGATCGGGCCGATGGTGCGGGCCCGCTGGGGCGTCGCCCTGCGGGACACGCCACCGCTGCTGACGACGGCCGCCGCGTTCGAGTCCGTCACGGACGAGCTGACGTTCGTCCTCGGCCCACTGCTCGCGACCGCGCTGTGCACGGCCGTGGACCCGGCGGCCGGGCTGGTGACCGAGGCGGTGCTGACGCTGGGCGGTGGGCTGCTTTTCGCGGCACAGGCGGGACGGACGGGACTGACGGGACTGACGTCACAGGCGGGCCAGACGGGGGCGCAGCGGCGGCCGTCGCGCGGCACGCCTCCGCGGTCGTCCGGCGATGTGCGTGACGACGGGTACGGGGAGCCGTCCGGTGTCGTGCGTGACGGGCACGCGCGCGTGGAGCGCGTTTCCGCCCTCGGGGTGCCCGGCGTGCGAGTGCTGGCCGTGGCCTTCCTGGGCATCGGCTCCGTCTTCGGCGGCATGCAGGTCTCGCTGGCCGCGTTCACCCGGTCGATCGGCGAGCCGGGGCTGAACGGCGTCCTCTACGGCGTCTTCGCCGCGGGCAACATGCTCTCCGGCATCGTCTGCGGAGCGATCGCCTGGAAGGCGGCCCCTCACCGGCGGCTCGTCGTCGGGTACGCGGCACTGGCGCTGGCGGCCTCCGGACTGTGGACGGCGCACTCCGTGCTGCTGCTGGCCGGTCTCGGGCTGCTCGTCGGCGCGTGCATAGCCCCTTCGCTGATCACCGGTTACACACTCGTCGACCGTCTGGTGGCACCCACCGCGCGTACCGAGGCCTTCACCTGGCTGTCGGGCGCGGTGGCGCTGGGGCAGGCGGCGGCGGTCACGCTCGCCGGGCAGCTCGAGGACCGTCTCTGGGACCGTGCCGGGTTCCTGGTCCCGCTGGCCGGGACGGCGCTGGCCCTGGCGACCGTCGTAGCGCTGCGTGCACGGCTCGTGCCGCCGTCCAAGGGGCGGACGGTGGCGCGTGGCGTCGGTCACCGCGTGCCGCTCACAGTGGACTGATCCCCGGGAATACGTCACTATGGACCGTCGTTAGCACTCATCGAGTGAGAGTGCCAGGAGGAAGCAAGTGCCGACCTATCAGTACCAGTGCACCGAGTGCGGCGAGGGCCTCGAGGCGGTGCAGAAGTTCACGGACGACGCCCTGACCGTGTGCCCCAACTGCGACGGCCGCCTGAAGAAGGTGTTCTCCGCGGTCGGCATCGTCTTCAAGGGGTCGGGCTTCTACCGCAACGACAGCCGCGGCTCGTCCTCGAGCAGCTCGCCTGCCTCGTCGACGAAGTCGTCGGACTCCAAGACCTCGTCCTCGGACTCCACGTCCTCCACCAGCTCGTCCGGCGCTTCGAGCACTGCGGGATCTTCCAGCTCCACCGGTTCCGCCGGCTCCTCCAGCTCTTCGGCTGCGTAAGGCCGCCATGGCCGCCGCGTAGGGCCCTGCCGTTTTTCGACGGCGGGGCCTTCGGCGTTTGCGGGCCCCGGCTACTGTGCTGACCATGGCGACCCTGGCGAACAAGGCAGACGCGGAGATCACGGGCGGGGCGGGCACGATGCCGACCGCGGAGATCGGCGTCATCGGCGGTTCCGGCTTCTACTCCTTCCTCGACGACGTGACCGAGGTGCAGGTCGACACCCCTTACGGGGCGCCGAGCGACTCGCTCTTCGTCGGCGTACTGGCCGGCCGGCGGGTCGCCTTCCTCCCCCGCCACGGCCGCAGCCACCACCTTCCACCGCACCGGATCAACTACCGCGCGAACATGTGGGCGCTGCGCTCCCTGGGCGTGCGCCAAGTGCTGGGACCGTGCGCGGTGGGCGGGCTGCGGGCGGAGTACGGGCCCGGCACTCTGCTGATCCCGGACCAGTTCGTGGACCGCACGAAGGGGCGTGTGCAGACGTACTTCGACGGGCTTCCGCTGCCCGGCGGAGGCCCCGTGCCGAACGTGGTGCACGTCTCGCTGGCCGACCCGTACTGCCCAGTCGGCCGCAAGATCGCGGTGAAGGCGGCGCGCGGGCAGGACTGGGAGCCGGTGGACGGCGGCACGCTCGTGGTGGTCGAGGGGCCCCGTTTCTCGACCCGCGCCGAGTCGCTGTGGCACGCGGCGCAGGGCTGGTCGGTGGTGGGCATGACGGGCCATCCCGAGGCCGCACTGGCCCGTGAGCTGGAGCTCTGCTACACGTCGCTGACCCTGGTCACCGACCTCGATGCGGGTGCCGAGACGGGCGAGGGCGTCTCGCACGAGGACGTGCTCGAGGTCTTCGCCGCCAATGTGGACAGGCTGCGGACGGTGCTCTTCGACGCGGTGGCCGACCTGCCGGCGAACGAGGAGCGGGACTGCCTGTGCACGCGGGCGCTGGGCGGCATGGATCCGGGCATCGCGCTGCCGTAGGTTCGCGGCCGCTTGAGCGGGGCTGGGTCGCGGCCGCTCGTGCGGGCTGGGGCGGAACTTCACGTTCGGGTGTGGGAGTTGTCCACAACCGGCCGGTAGTCCACGGGGTTCAGCGGGCCTCGGTGCGGAGCTGCATCGTGGATGCGCAAGCCGAACTCCTCACCGCAGGTGGTGGTCACCGTGTCGCAGTTCCTCTCCCAGCTCTCGTCTCCGCGCTCCGCGTCCCCGTCTCCGCACCACCCGTCCCCGTCTCCGCGCTACATGTCTCCGTCTCCTCGTCACGCAACGCTTTCGCGTCCTACGTCGGAGTCCTTCACGCAGCCGCAGCCGGCTCCGGCCACACAGACGCACGCGCAGCCGCATCGTCCGCCGGGCGGGGACGCTCCGCCGACGTGCGAGGTCCCGCACTTCTCGCCGGTACGGGTGCGCGGCGGGCGACACCGTCTGGGCCGACTCGTACGGCACAGACGGCGTGCCGTGGCGGTGGGTCTCGCCGTGACGGCGGCGGCGCTCGTGGCGACGGGCCCGCGTGACATGCAGAGGGCTCAGGCGGACCCCGTGCAGGCCCACCCGGCACCCGGGCCCCGGAAGGAGCGGCGGGCCGTGGAGTTGGTGGCGGCGCCCGTGCGCATCGCGGACGCTGCGACGGTGCGGCTGCTGCGCCCGGGCGACCGCGTCGACGTCGTCGCGGCGGACGGCGTCGCGACGGGCGGAGCGGCGACGGCCGGAGGGATGCCGCGCGTGGTGGCGCGGGGTGCACGGGTGACGAAGGTCCCCGAGGCCGCACAGGACAGCACGGCGGAGAGCGGGGCCCTCATCGTGCTCTCCGTGCCACGGACCACGGCAGCGCTGCTGGCGGGGGCAGGGGCGACGTCACGGCTGGCGGTGACATTGTGCTGACCTCACCGGGAGAACCTCAGTGGACAAGCCGGGCCTCTTCTGCCGTAGGTTGCGGAGCTGTTTGCTCCACAAGCTGCAGATATGAAGAAAGGCCTCGCGGTGAGCGTGAAGAAGACGCCCAGCGTCTGGGAGGGCTTCAAGACCTTCCTGATGCGCGGCAATGTGATCGACCTGGCGGTCGCGGTGGTCATCGGCACCGCGTTCACCAACATCGTGAACTCGCTGGTGAAGGGCATCATCAACCCGGTGGTCGGCGCGTTCGGGACGAAGGATCTCGACAAGTACAGCTCGTGTCTGCAGGCGCCGTGCAAGTTCAACGAGAAGACCGGCACGGTCGTGAAGGGCATCCCCATCATGTGGGGCTCGGTGCTCAGTGCGACGCTCAGCTTCCTGATCACCGCCGCGGTGGTCTACTTCCTGATGGTGCTGCCCATGGCGAAGTACCTGGCGAAGATGGCGGAGCGGAAGGCCGCCAGGGAGGGCGTCCAGGAGAAGATCGAGGTGACCGAGCTGGAACTACTGAGGGAGATCCGGGACGCGCTGGTGGCGCAGCGCGGTTCCGAGGACACTGCGCGGCAGCGGTAGCGGCGGCTCGGCGGCTTCAGAGGTGGTGGGGCGGCTTCTCGTCCAGGAAGCGCGCGAGGTCGGCGGCGCTGTCGCCGGTGGATGCCGGCCCCTCGCCCCACCCCCGGTCGGTGTCGTCGGAGGACTGCTGCGTCAGCGGGTCGTCGAAGACCAGCGCGTCCTTCGGATCGCGCGGTTCGGGGCCGGGGGCAATGCTCATGCATCCAGGGTACGTCCGGGCGGGAAAGGCCTCAGACGGCCCTGAGCCCGTGGGCCTCGAAGATCTGCCTGGCCGCGGCCACCTGCTCCGGGGCCGGGGACGGGGTGTCATGCAGGGGGAAGGCCCTGCCGAGTTCCCGCCACTTGCTCTCGCCCAGTTTGTGGAAGGGCAGCACATCGACCCGGGAGACATTGCCGAGCGAGGCCGCGAACGCGGCGACGCCCTCGATGTTCGCCGGGTCGTCGGTCAGGCCGGGGACCAGGACGAAGCGGACCCAGACGTCCTTGCCGAGCCGGGCGAGGCGGCGGCCGAAGTCGAGCGTCGGCTCCAGCGGACGGCCGGTGACCTTCTTGTACGTCTCGCGGTCCCAGGACTTGATGTCGAGCAGCACGAGGTCGACGTCGCGCAGCAGGGAGTCCGTGGCACGGGTGCCGAGGAACCCGGAGGTGTCGAGCGCGGTGTGCAGACCCAGTTCGTGCTTGAAGCGGTGCAGCAGCTCGCCCGCGAAGACGGGCTGCAGCAGGGGCTCGCCGCCGCTGAGGGTGGCACCGCCGCCTGCGGCCGCGATGAACGAGGTGTACTTGGCGGTTTCGGCGATCATGTCGTCGGCGGACGTGCGCCTGCCGTCGCGGATCCGCCAGGTGTCGGGGTTCTGGCAGTACAGGCACGTCAGTGGGCATCCGGAGAGGAAGGTCACGAAGCGTGTGCCGGGGCCGTCGACTCCCGTCGACAGGTCCCAGGAGTGGACGGAACCCTCGACAGGCCGACGGGTTGCGGCGGCGGCCGGTGTGGTGGCCGCCGAAGTGTCGGGCTGTGCCGGGTTCTGACCGAGCGCCGGGTTCTGACCGAGCAGCAGAGACATGGTGGTACTCCCGAATTGCCGAAGCCGGGGCCACGGCCGGCCGGTGCACGGCCGGCCGTGGCTTTGCAGCGAGGGACTGTGGGCTTACAGCGAGCCGTGAAAGGTGCGGTTGATGACGTCGAGCTGCTGCTCACGCGTCAGGCGGACGAAGTTCACGGCATAGCCGGAGACACGGATGGTCAACTGCGGGTGCTTCTCGGGGTGTTCCATGGCGTCCTCGAGCGTCGCCTTGTCGAGCACGTTGACGTTCATGTGGAAGCCGCCGCTCGCCATGAAACCGTCCAGTACACCGGACAGATTGGCGATCCGCTCCTGAGGGGTACGGCCGAGGGCGTCCGGCGTGACGCTGTTGGTCAGCGAGATGCCGTCCTCGGCGTCGTCGTACGACAGCTTGGCGACCGACAGGGCGGAGGCGATGTAGCCGTGCGCGTCGCGGCCGTTCATCGGGTTGGCGCCCGGGGCGAACGGGGTGCCGGCGCGGCGCCCGTCGGGGGTGTTGCCGGTCTTCTTGCCGTAGACCACGTTCGAGGTGATGGTCAGTACCGACTGGGTGTGCACCGCGTCGCGGTAGGTGGGGTGCTTGCGCACCTTCTCCATGAAGTCGTGGACGATCTGCTGGGCCAGCGAGTCGGCGCGGTCGTCGTTGTTGCCGTACGCGGGATAGCCGCCCTCGGTCTCGTAGTCGACGACCAGGCCCGTCTCGTCGCGGATGACCCTCACGCGTGCGTGCTTGATGGCCGAGAGCGAGTCGGCGGCCACGGACAGGCCCGCGATGCCGCAGGCCATGGTGCGCAGGATCTCCTGGTCGTGCAGGGCCATCTCGATGCGCTCGTAGGCGTGCTTGTCGTGCATGTAGTGGATGACGTTGAGCGCGTGGACGTACGTCTTGGCCAGCCAGTCGAGCATCGCGTCGTACCTGCGGGCGACGTCCTCGTAGTCCAGGTAGTCACCGGTGACCGGCTCGAAGCCCTCGACGACGGTCTTGCCGTTCACTTCGTCGCGGCCGCCGTTGATCGCGTAGAGCAGTGCCTTGGCGACGTTGACGCGCGCGCCGAAGAACTGCATCTGCTTGCCCATGGCCATGGCGGAGACGCAGCAGGCGATGGCCGTGTCGTCGCCGTACTTGGGGCGCATCAGCTCGTCGGACTCGAACTGCAGGGCGCTGGTGTCGATGGCGACCTGGGAGGCGAACTCCTTGAAGGCCTCGGGCAGTCGCCGGGACCAGAGGACCGTGAGGTTCGGCTCCGGGGCGGGGCCGAGGTTGTAGAGCGTCTGCAGGGCGCGGAAGGTGGTGCGGGAGACGAGCGGGCGGCCGTCCTCACCGATGCCCGCCATGGTCCAGGTGACCCAGGTGGGGTCGCCGGAGTAGAGCTCGTTGTACTCGGGGGTGCGCAGGAAGCGGACGATGCGCAGCTTGATGACGAAGTCGTCGATGAGCTCCTGCGCCCGGGACTCGGTGAGCAGACCGCGCTCGATGTCGCGCTGCAGATAGATGTCGAGGAACGTGTCGATGCGGCCGATCGACATGGCCGCGCCGTTCTGCTCCTTCACGGCCGCCAGATAGGCGAAGTACAGCCACTGGACGGCCTCGCGGCCGGTGGCCGCCGGACGGGAGATGTCGTAGCCGTAGGACCGGGCCATCGCCTTGAGCTCGCCCAGCGCCTTGATCTGTTCGGCGATCTCCTCGCGGTCACGGATGACGTGCTCGGTGGGCCACTGGGCGTTCAGCTGCTCCTTGTCGGCCTGCTTGGCCTCGATGAGCCGGTCGACGCCGTAGAGGGCGACCCGGCGGTAGTCGCCGATGATGCGGCCGCGGCCATAGGCGTCCGGCAGTCCGGTGATGATCCCGGCGGAGCGGCAGGCCCGGATCTCCGGGGTGTAGGCGTCGAAGACACCATCGTTGTGGGTCTTGCGCAGATGGGTGTAGATGTCCTTGACCGCGGGGTCCGGCTCATAGCCGTAGGCGCTCAGGGCGGTCTCGACCATGCGCCAGCCGCCCGCCGGCATGATCGCGCGCTTGAGCGGGGCGTCTGTCTGGAGACCGACGACGAGGTCGAGGTCGGGATCGACATAGCCGGGCGCGAAGGCGTCGATCCGGGACGGGGTGTGCACGTCCACGTCGTGGATGCCGCGCTCCCTCTCGGCCGGGAACATCGACAGGAGCCTCTCCCACACCTGCGTGGTCCGCTCGGTGGGCCCGGCCAGGAAGGAGCCGTCGCCCTCGTACGGCGTGTAGTTCTGCTGGACGAAGTCGCGGGCGTCGATGGCGTCACGCCACAGACCGCCCTTGAAGCCGTCCCAGGCTCCGCTGCGGTGTGCCTGCTCCATCTGTTCCGCAGGAGTGCCAGTCGTCGTCGTGCTCACGTCCGAGTCCCTTCGTCGCGTCCTGTCCATTGCACGCCTGGCGCAGCCGTGAGGGGCGATGCGTTGGTCCTCGATCTGCGGGACGAAGGTCCTTCCTTCGGCCGGTGCCGGGGTTCGCCCTCGCTGTATGGCCCGGGCTCATGGGCATACGGTCTCCGATGGGGCCGGACGACGGGCAGGAGACGCAGACATGACGGTTGACGCGCTGAGTGATGTGTCCGGACTGCGCGTGGGGCACGCCACCCGCGCCGGGGACGGCTGGCTCACCGGCACCACGGTCGTGCTCGCGCCGGAGGGCGGGGCGATCGCGGCCGTGGATGTGCGCGGCGGCGGCCCCGGCACCAAGGAGACGGACGCGCTCGACCCGCGCAATCTGGTGCAGCGCGTCGAGGCCGTCGTCCTCACCGGAGGCAGCGCATACGGACTGGACTCGGCGTCCGGGGTGATGGCCTGGCTGGAGGAGCGGCGGCGAGGCGTACGGGTCGGTGCGGACCCTTCGCACGTCGTGCCGGTCGTGCCGGCCGCGTGCGTCTTCGACCTGGGCCGGGGCGGTGACTTCCGGGCCAGGCCGGACGCGTCGACGGGCCGCGCCGCTGTGGAGGCCGCGGCACGCACGGAGCTGGGCGCGCCGGTGCAGGAGGGCGGTGTGGGCGCCGGTACGGGGGCGGTGGTCGGCGGCATCAAGGGCGGGGTCGGCACGGCGAGCATCCGGCTCGACTCGGGGGTGACGGTCGCCGCGCTGGTGGTGGCCAATGCCGCGGGCTCGGCAGTCGATCCGCTGACGGGCGTGCTGTACGGCCAGTTCTTCGAGGGGCGCCTGGCGTATCCCTCGGACGAGGTCCACGAGGCGGCGCGGCTCCGGCTGGCGGAGTGCGTCGCGAAGAACCAGAAGAACGGTCCGGCACCGCTGAACACCACGCTCGCGGTCGTGGCCACCGACGCCGGGCTGACGCGCGCGCAGGCGCAGAAGCTCGCGGGGACGGCGCACGACGGCATCGCACGCGCTGTGCGCCCGGTCCATCTCCTCAACGACGGCGACACCGTCTTCGCCCTGGCGACCGGCAACCACCCGCTCACGGCCGGAAATCCCCTTGCGCTGAACGAGATCCTCGCGGCCGGTGCGGACATGGTGACCCGTGCCATCGTGCGGGCGGTCCTGTCGGCCGAATCCGTGGACGGGCCGGGCGGCAGCTACCCGTCGTACCGCGAGCTGTACGGGAGTTGAGGAAGCCGCGCCGACACCACCGGGGGGCGGGAACTCCGGGGACAGGCCGTGCGTTTTTCCGGTTTGCAGGACATGATGTCGGGCCAAGGGGCTACGGTATGCACCCACTGGGTGACATGCAGCGATGCCGGGAGAATCCTTGAGCGTTCCGTACGACTCAGCCGCGTACGAACCAGTCGAGCCGCCCGAGTCTCCGGAGGAGCAGCTCGAGCGTCTGCTCGGGCGTGCCCTGAACTCCTTCGAGCTGCCCGACGAGACGCTGTGCAGGCTCGACTGCGCCCTCGCGTACGACACTTCGCTGTACTCGGCACACCACAGCGCGGGCCGGCACCGCGAGACGTACCGCCACACGTGGCTGCTCGCGGACGGCTCGGCGGTCACCCTCTGGGAACTCGTGCACAACACGGGTCCGGACGGCCGCACGCAGTACGAGCTCTACGCGGACGAGGAGGAGCTCCGCGAGGCGACCGCGCGGCTGCCGCTGCCACCGGACGCGCCGGACTTCGAGCTGCCCGTGACCGTGCATCTGCCGCCCGTGCCGCACCTGCCCCTGCACGTGTACGAGCCGGGTGACTCCGCGGACCACGCCCGCCGGCTGCTCCGGCGCGCCGAGAACCCGGACCGGCCGGGTGCCGACACCGCGCACCTGCTGCACAGGGCGTGCGCCCACCAGATCACGCAGGCCTTCGGCCGCCCGTGCCCGACGGGCGGCGGGTCGGGAGCCGGCTTCGCCCTGTACGAGCATGCGTTCCTGCTGCGCGACGGCCTCGAGATCAGCCTGTGGGAGGTCGAGCACACGGCGACACCGGACGGCCGGCACATGTGCGAGGTCTACTCCACGGAGGCATCGGCCCGAGAGGCGATGGACCGACGGGCGGCAGCGATCTCAGGCGGCGCACCTTAGCCCGACCGTTGTGGGCAGTCGTTCCTGACCGTGACCGTTGTGGGCAGTCGTTCCTGACCGTTGTGGGCAATCGTTCCGCAGGGCGATGGGGGTCCCCCGCTCGAGCGAAGCCGAGAGTGGGGGAGGGTGGGCACAACCCACGACGTACGGCGCGCTTTGCATGTACAGCACGTAACAGCGGCGGGGGCACCCCGGACGGAATTCCAGGGTGCCCCCACCGACACATCAAGCCCGCCGCAAGGCGTTACGCCGCCACCGGCGTCTTCGCCTCGGCGGCAGCCGCCCCGGCCGCCGCCGCGGGGGCCGCGGCGCCGGACACCTTGCGAGCCCCCTTCAGCACCACGACCAGCGCAGTGGACACGCACACACCCGCGGCGATGGCGATCAGGTACAGCAGCGGCTGCCCGATCAGCGGGACCACGAAGATGCCACCGTGCGGAGCGCGCAGCGTGCACCCGAAGGCCATCGACAGGGCACCGGTGACCGCGCCGCCCACCATCGAGGCGGGGATGACCCGCAGCGGGTCGGCCGCGGCGAACGGGATCGCGCCCTCCGAGATGAAGGAGGCACCGAGGATCCAGGCCGCCTTGCCGTTCTCACGTTCGGCCTTGGTGAAGAGCTTCCCGCGCACCGTGGTGGCGAGCGCCATCGCCAGCGGCGGGACCATGCCGGCCGCCATGACCGCGGCCATCACCTTGAGCGAGCCCTCGGTCGGGTTGGCGAGGCCGCCGACCGCGAAGGCGTACGCGACCTTGTTCACCGGGCCGCCGAGGTCGAAGCACATCATCAGGCCGAGGATGACGCCGAGGATGATGGCGTTGGCGCCGCTCAGGCCCTTCAGCCAGTCGGTCAGCGCGCTCTGCAGCTCGGCGATGGGCTTGCCGATGACCAGGAACATCAGGAAGCCGACGACGATCGACGAGATCAGCGGGATCACGACCACCGGCATGATGCCGCGCAGCGGTGCGGGGATCCTGACCCGCTGGATGCTCATCACGACCGCGCCCGCGATCAGACCGGCGGCGAGGCCGCCGAGGAAGCCCGCGTTGATCGTGACCGCGACGGAGCCGCCGACGAAGCCGGGGACGAGACCCGGGCGGTCGGCCATGCCGTAGGCGATGTAGCCGGCGAGGACCGGGATCAGGAAGCTGAAGGCAAGGCCGCCGATCTGGAACATCAGGGCGGCCCAGCTGCTGTGGTCGGTCCAGACGAAGTGTTCGGCGACGGACGGCGCCTTGTTGATCGAGTAGCCGCCGATCGCGAAGCCGAGGGCTATGAGCAGGCCGCCCGCGGCGACGAACGGAACCATGTAGCTGACGCCCGACATCAGCCACTTGCGCAGCTTGGTGCCGTAGCCGTCGCCGGCCTCGCCTGCGCTCTCGACCGGGCTGGCGGGCGCGCCCGCGGACGTCGTCTCGCCCCGGGCGGCCTTCTCGCGTACCTCGGTGATGAGGTCGGCGGCGCGGTTGATGCCGGCCTTGACGCCCACGTCGACGGTCGGCTTACCGGCGAAGCGTTCCTTCTCGCGTACGGGAACGTCGTGCGCGAAGATCACGCCGTCGGCCGCGGCGATGACGGCCGGGTCGAGCCGGGTGAATCCGGCCGATCCCTGGGTCTCGACGGCGACCTCGACGCCCGCGTCGCGTCCCGCGTTCTCCAGCGACTCGGCGGCCATGTAGGTGTGCGCGATGCCGGTCGGGCAGGAGGTGACCGCGACGATACGGAAAGGCCGCGGCGCGTCGGCGTCCGTGGCGCCCGGCCCCGGGGCCGCACCGTCCTCGACGGGGGCACCCGGTGCCGGGGCCGTGCGGTCCGCGCCGGCCTCGGAGGCCGCCGAGGCGACCGGCGCGGAGTCCTGGGCGCTCTGTGTCCCGGCGGCAGCCGCCGGAGCCTCGTCCCCGCGGATCAGGGCCGCGGCAGCGGCGGCGTCGCCGACACCCCGGAGCGCGGACGTGAAGTCGGCGTCCATGAGCTGGCGGGCCAGCGACGACAGGATCGTCAGATGAGCGTCGTCCGCGCCGGCCGGGGCCGCGATCAGGAAGATCAGGTCGGCGGGGCCGTCGGGGGCGCCGAAGTCGATGCCCTGGGCGCTGCGTCCGAAGGCCAGCGTGGGCTCGGTGACGTGTTCGCTTCGGCAGTGCGGGATGCCGATGCCGCCGTCGAGGCCGGTCGGCATCTGCGCCTCGCGGGCCGCGACGTCGGCGAGGAAGCCTTCGAGGTCGGTCACGCGGCCTCGGGCCGCCATCCGCTCGGCGAGGGCACGGGCCGCCGCCTCTTTGGTGTCGGCGGACAGGTCGAGGTCGACCAGGTCCGCGGTGATCATGTCGCTCATCGCGGGCTCCTTTGCGCGCGTATCGCCTTGCGGGCGAGGGTGGGGACGGGGAGCGGAGAAGAGAGGGGAAGAGGAGCGGGGACGGGGGCCATGGGGAGAGAGCGGTGGCCCCCGCGCCTCGCGGACGGCCACGGGCGGACGGCCGGCACCATGGCCGACCGCGACGCGTTCCGTGGCCTGCGTACCGCCGGAATCGGGGACGGGCGGTACGCCGACTGGAAGCCGGTCGCCGACGGGGAGCGGGCCTCCGGGGAGGGCCTGCCCGCGGGGTTCAGGCGAGCCGGGGGGCAGCGGCGACCCACTGGACGTAGGTGATATTTCGGGCATGCCGCCGACGAGTGGACCACATGGAGCGGTCGGACCGCCAGGTCCAGGCGGACCGCACGGCCCGCAGTCATGACACCGCCTCCGTCAGGGCCTGGTCCTCGGGGATGACCGGGGTGACGGTCACCGCGTCCGGTTCCAGGTCGGCGGGGGTCGGCATCACGCTGCCGGGCAGCTGGACCGCGGCGGCACCGTGGGCGACGGCGGAAGCGAGGGCCTCGGGTCCGCGGCCGCCCGCGATCAGGAATCCGGCGAGCGAGGAGTCGCCCGCGCCGACGTTGCTGCGTACGACGTCGACGGGGGCGCTGCCGAAGTATGCGCCGGAGTCGTCGACGAGCAGCTGGCCGTCCGCGCCCAGGCTCGCGAGCACCGCCCGCGCTCCGAGCTCGCGCAGCTCCTCGGCCGCCTTCACCGCGTCACCGACGGTCGCGAGCGGGCGGCCGACGGCCTCGGCGAGTTCCTCCGCGTTCGGCTTCACGACGTCCGGCCGCTCGCGGAGTGCGGCGAGCAGCGCCGGGCCCGAGGTGTCCAGCGCGATCCGGGCGCCGGCCGCGTGCGCACGGGCGACCAGCTCGGCGTACCACGAGGGCGCGAGCCCGCGCGGCAGGCTGCCGCAGCACGCGATCCAGTCGGCGCCCGCGGACTGCCGGCGCACGGTCTCGAGGAGCAGCTCCTGCTCCTCCGGGGAGAGCTCGGGCCCGGGGGCGTTGATCTTCGTGAGCGTGCCGTCGGGTTCGGCGATCGAGATGTTGGAGCGCGTCTGGCCGGCGACCGGCACCGGGGCGACCTCGATCCCCTGATCGTCGAGGAGCTGTGCCACGAACCGGCCCGGTGCCCCGCCGAGCGGCAGCACGGCGACGGTCCGCTGCCCGGCAGCGGCGACGGCCCGCGACACGTTGACGCCCTTGCCGCCCGGGTCCATGCGGTCGCCGGTGGCCCGGACGACCTCGCCGCGGTCGAGCGACGGGACCTCGTAGGTGCGGTCGAGGCTCGGATTCGGGGTGACGGTGAGGATCATGCGCGTACTACTTCCGTGCCACCGCGCTCGATGGCGCTCGCGTCGTCGGGGCTCAGCCCGCTGTCGGTGATCAACAGGTCCACGTCGCCGAGGTCCGCGAAGCGCGCGAAGTGCTCCTCGCCGTGCTTGCCGGAGTCGGCGAGCAGGACGACGCGGCGCGCGGCGGCGACGGCCGCCCGCTTCACGGCGGCCTCGGCGAGGTCGGGAGTGGTCAGCCCGTGCTCCGCGGAGAAGCCGTTGGCGGCGAGGAAGAGGACATCGGCGCGGATCTCGCCGTACGCGCGCAGTGCCCAGGCGTCGACCGCCGCGCGGGTACGGTGCCGGACCCGGCCGCCGATGAGGTGCAGCTGGATGCCGGGGTGGTCGGCCAGCCGGGCCGCGGTGGGCAGGCTGTGCGTCACGACCGTCAGCGTGGACTCCAGCGGCAGCGCCGCGGCGAGCCGCGCCACGGTCGTACCGGCGTCGAGGATCACGCTGCCCTCGCTCGGCAGTTCGGCGAGCGCGGCCCGCGCGATGCGGTCCTTCTCGTCGGCGGCCGTGCTCTCGCGCTCGGCGAGGTCGGGCTCGAAGTCGAGCCGCCCGGCCGGGATGGCTCCACCGTGCACGCGGCGTACGAGACCGGCGCGGTCCAGGGCCTTCAGGTCCCGCCGGATCGTCTCGGCCGTGACCTGGAACTCCTCGGCCAGCGACAGCACGTCCACCCGTCCGCCATCGCGCGCGAGGCGGAGGATCTCCTGCTGACGCTCCGGTGCGTACATGGCCCGTTTATCTCCGTTCAATGCCCGAACCTGTGGTTTCGCTTGAGCGTACGACTGGATTTCCGGAAAGTAAACAGGTTCGGGCACGCAACAGACATAAACGGGCACCCACGCGGGCGAGGAAGCCACCGAGGCAGCGCGGAGACACGACAGAAGGCACGACCGAAGACACGGCGGAAGGCACGGCAGGAGGCACGGCATGGGTGAGCCCCGGCGCCTTGGGGGGTAGGCGCCGGGGCTCAGCTTTCAGGGGGGTTCGGCGGCCTGCCGCGCGCGGGCAGGTCACGCCACCGGACAGGCGGTTACGCGGCTGCGTCGAACCCCGTGTCCCGCGCAAGCTTCTTCAGCTCCAGCAGTGCGTGCTTCTCGATCTGGCGGATGCGCTCGCGCGTGAGTCCGTGCTCCTTGCCGACCTCCGTGAGCGTGCGCTCGCGGCCGTCCTCGATGCCGTACCGCATCTTGATGATCGATGCGGTGCGCTGGTCGAGGCGCCCGATGAGGCCGTCGAGCTCCTCGCTGCGCAGCAGCGTCATCACGGACTGCTCGGGAGTGATCGCCGAGGTGTCCTCGAGCAGGTCGCCGAACTGCGTCTCGCCCTCGTCGTCGACCGACATGTTGAGCGAGACCGGGTCGCGCGCCCAGTCCAGGACGTCCCCGACGCGCTCCGCGTTCGAGCCCAGCTCGGCGGCGATCTCCGCGGGCTCCGGCTCGCGACCGTGCTCACGGGCGAACTCGCGCTGCACACGACGGATCCGGCCCAGCTCCTCCACGAGGTGGACGGGGAGGCGGATCGTGCGTGACTGGTCGGCTATCGAGCGGGTGATCGCCTGACGGATCCACCAGGTCGCATACGTGGAGAACTTGAAGCCCTTGCGGTAGTCGAACTTCTCGACCGCTCGCACCAGGCCCGCGTTGCCCTCCTGGATCAGGTCCAGCAGGGGCAGACCGCTGCGCGGATAGCGGCGGGCGACCGCGACGACCAGACGGAGGTTGGACCGGATGAAGACGTCCTTGGCCCGGTCGCTAGCCTCGACCAGCGCCTCGAGCTCCTCGCGGGTCGCCTTCTTCGCAACCTCGCTCTCCTGCTCCACATCGTCGTCGAGGATCTGCCGGGCATACACACCCGCCTCGATGATCTGGGACAGCTCGACCTCCTTTGCGGCGTCGAGCAGCGGTGTCCGCGCGATCTCGTCGAGATACATGCCGACCAGGTCGCGATCGGCGATCTCGCCGCCTCCGGCGCGAACACTGCTTGCCGCGTCGGTCCCGCCCACGGCGGACTGACGACTGGCGACGGCACGGGTTGCCATGCGTGCTCCCTTGCGATGGTGGATTCGAGCGGGTCCTTGGAGTGGTCGGCACCCCAGCCGGGTGCCCAGCATCCGATGGAATCAACGATTGCAATCCGGACAGAATTCCCAAGCCGCTCATCAATTTTGCTGATCATGCAGTACCCTGTGCCGCCACAAGGGAGGACGGATGCCGTCAGAGCACACAGAGGTGCAGGTCAGAACAGGCACCGAGGGTGATCTCAGGGCCCTCACAGACATCTACAACCACTACGTCCGCGAGACCGCCATCACCTTCGACACGGCCGCCTTCACCCCCGAGGAGCGCCGCGCTTGGCTGCTCTCCCACCCGGAAGACGGCCCTTACCGCCTCATGGTTGCCCAGGAGCAGCACAACGGTCGCATCTTGGGATACGCCACATCAAGCCCTTTCCGGAAAAAACCGGCATATAGCACTTCCGTCGAGGTCAGCATCTACCTGGCACCGGACGCGGGCCGGCGCGGCATCGGCACACTCCTCTACAAGGCACTCTTCGAGGCCCTGGCGGGTGAGGACCTGCACCGCGCCTACGCGGGCATCGCGCAGCCGAACGAGGCCTCGAACCGCATACACGAGCGCTTCGGCTTCCGCCACGTCGGCACGTACCGCGAGGTCGGCCGGAAATTCGGCCGGTACTGGGACGTGGCCTGGTACGAGAAAGAGCTGTAACCCGGAAGGGCTACAGCTCCGAGGAATGCGGCTCGATCCGCTATCCGAACTGCACCGACCTCTTCGCCAGGCCCATCCAGAACCCGTCGATCACGCTCCGCTGCCCGCCCAGCTCGCCGGCCGCGTCCGCCGCGCCCATGGTCACGAAGAGCGGCGCGAAGTGTTCGGTGCGTGGGTGGGCGAGCCGCCCGGCCGGGGACTTGTGCGTGAAGTCCAGGAGTGCGTCCACGTCGCCCGACTCCAGCGCGCGGTGACCCCAGTCGTCGAACTCCACCGACCAGGCGGGGATGTCGCTCTGCCGCAGCGCGGCCAGGTTGTGCGTGAAGAAGCCGCTGCCGACGATCAGCACGCCCTCGTCGCGCAGCGGAGCGAGCTTGCGGCCGATGTCCATCAGCTTCTGCGGGTCGAGGGTCGGCATCGAGATCTGCAGGACGGGGATGTCGGCGTCCGGGTACATCTCGACGAGCGGCACGTATGCGCCGTGGTCGAGCCCACGGTCCGGGATGTCCTGCACCGGGACACCGGGGCCGCGCAGCAACTTCCGTACGGACTCGGCGAGTTCGGGAGCCCCCGGAGCGGCGTACCGCACCTGGTAGTAGTGCTCAGGAAAGCCCCAGAAGTCGTACACAAGGGGTACGACCTCGGTGGCACCGAGCGCGAGCGGGGCCTCCTCCCAGTGGGCGGAGACCATCAGGATCGCCTTGGGGCGCGGCACGTCCGCGGACCAGGCAGCGAGCTGACCGGGCCATATGGGGTCGTCGGCGAGCGGCGGGGCGCCATGGCTGAGATAGAGGGCAGGCATGCGCTCCGGCGCGGTGACGGTCATGGCGGGTACTCCCTGCTGCTCCTGGATTATTTGAATCCTCAAGCTTTCCTTTTTCACACCCTACCTCCGTTTTGTTTAACATTCAAGGAGGGGGCGTACAGTGGGTGCCATGACGACGGCACCCAACCGAGAGGCGCGCTGGCTGAGCAGCGAGGAACAGCGCGTCTGGCAGGCATATCTGCACGCCACGATGCTGCTTGAGGACCATCTCGACCGACAGCTCCAGCGCGACGCGGGCATGCCGCACGTCTACTACGGGCTGCTCGCACGACTCTCCGGGGCCCCGCGGCGCAGGCTGCGGATGACGGAGCTGGCGATGAGCGCCAAGATCACGCGCTCGCGCCTCTCGCACGCGATCGCGCGACTGGAGAAGAACGGCTGGGTGCGCCGTGAGGACTGCCCGTCGGACAAGCGCGGCCAGTTCGCCGTGCTGACCGACGCGGGCCAAAACGTGCTGCAGCAGACGGCACCCGGCCATGTGTCGGCGGTCCGCCAGGCGTTCTTCGGCCGGCTCACGCCCGAACAGCAGGAGTCCCTCGGCGAGATCATGCAGATCCTCGCCGAGGGACTCGAGCCGAATGACGCGTCAGCGGACCTGCCCTGGCTCCGCTGAGCACACGGGTACGGGGGCCTCAGGCCTCACCCGGACGTCCGCCGCGTCAGAACGTACGCCCTATCAGGACGTACGCCCTATCAGGACGTACGCCGTATCAGTGCGCGACGACCGGCACGTGCACCTCGTCCTGCTCGCCCTGCGCGTCCCCGCTGCCGGCCCGTCCAGAGGCCGGAGTCGCGCCAGGACGACCCGTGTTGATGAAGGTCAGGGCGATCGCGGAGGACACGACCAGGATGCCGACGGCGAACCAGATCGCGTTCGTGTAGCCGTGCACCATGCCCTGCAGCTGCACCAGTTGCTGCTGCGGCCTGGAGGCGGCCGTGGCGATGTGGTCCTTGATGTACGCGGTGGTCGCGGACGCGGCGATGGTGTTCAGCAGCGCCGTGCCGATCGCGCCGCCCACCTGCTGCGAGGTGTTGACCATCGCGGAGGCGACACCGGCGTCCCGCGGCTCCACACCGAGGGTCGCCAGCGACATCGCGGGCATGAACGCCGTACCCATGCCGAGACCCAGCAGCAGCTGCGCCGGCAGCAGCAGACCCGCGTACGACGAGCCGATCTCCATCTGCGTCAGCAGCAGCATGCCGATCGCGGCGACCAGGAAGCCCGGGCCCATGAGCAGCCGGGGCGGGACCCTGGTCATCAGCCGGGCGCCGATCTGCGTCGAGCCCGTGATCATGCCCGCGATCATGGGCAGGAACGCAAAGCCGGTCTTGACCGGGGAGTAGCCCTTCACGACCTGCAGGTAGTAGGTGAGGAAGAGGAACAGGCCGAACATCGCGATCACGGCGAGGCCCAGCGACAGGTAGACACCGCCGCGGTTGCGGTCGGTCGGCACGCGCAGGGGCAGCAGCGGCGCCTTGACCCTGGACTCGACCAGGACGAACCCGGCCAGCAGCACGACGGACGCGACGAACAGGCCGATGGTCACGGAGTCCGACCAGCCGTCGGACTCGGCGCGCGTGAAGCCGTACACCAGGGAGACCAGGCCGAGCGTCGACAGGACCACGCCCGGGATGTCGAGCGCCGAACGGTTGCGTGAGCCTGCGGGCTCACGGACGACGAAGTACGCACCGGCGGCCGCGACCACGGCGAACGGGATGTTCACGAAGAACGTCCAGCGCCAGTCCAGGTACTCGGTGAGGAAGCCGCCGAGGATCAGGCCGACGGCGCCGCCGCCACCGGCGATCGCACCGTAGATGCCGAACGCCTTGGCGCGCTCCTTCGCCTCGGTGAACGTCACCGCGAGCAGGGACAGCGCGGCGGGCGCCAGCAGCGCGCCGAACACACCCTGCAGGGCGCGGGCGCCGAGCATCATCGCCTCGCCCTGCGCGGCACCGCCGAGCGCGGAGGCCGCGGCGAAACCGAGCAGACCGGTCACGAAGGTGCGCTTACGGCCCCAGAGGTCGGAGATACGGCCGCCGAACAGCAGCAGGCCGCCGAAGGCGAGGGCGTAGGCCGTGATGACCCACTGCCGGTTGCCGTCGGATATGCCCAGGTCCTGCTGGGCGGAGGGCAGTGCGATGTTCACGATGGTCGCGTCGAGCACGACCATCAGCTGGGCGAGCGCGATGAAGACGAGCGCTTTCCAGCGGTTGGAGTCGGGGGCGGGAGCTGCTGCCGGCGGAGCAGCCTTGGCGGTTTCAGGCATGGAGGTACCCACTTCGGGACGTGGCAGGAGTCGGAAGAGGAAGAACGTGGATGTGACAGGAGTCGGAAAAGGAAGAACGCGAGCAGTCGGAACAGGAACGTTGTGACGCTCGGGGCGGGAAGACGTAGGCGATCTGGGAGGCGCAGGAGGCGTAGGGCGTAGGCGGCGTAGGGCGTAGGCCTCGTCAGCGTTGACGGGCGGAGCGTGCAGAACTCATCGGCCGCGCTGGGAACTTGTCCGAGCTCGTTCGTCGAAACGGTGGCGTCCGGCCCGGCGCGCGCCGGTCAAGCGTGCGTCAGACCGGCTGCCTGAGATCCTCCAAAGTGGCTGCCGCTCCCGGCAGTTCGGAACGGGCGGGAGCCTGCAGACCGTCCAGGAACAGCTGCAGATGGCGGTGGGCGAAGCGGTCGATGCCCTGGCATCCGGTTCCGGGCAGCGGCCTGGTGAGCTGGCTGAGCGCGACCATCAGATCGCCGACGGCGACGTCGGAGCGCAGCTGCCCGGCCGCCCGGGCCCGCTCCATGAGCGACTCGACGAGAGCCTCGATCCGGTCGCGTGCCGCCAGCAGATCCGGGTGGTGCTTGTCGAAGCTGCCGGAGAGCATCGGGCACAGGGCGCCGATCCGCTCGTCCGCGGCGGCGTGCACGAAGCGGCGCAGGGCGGCGAAGGCGTCGTCCTCCTCGGCCAGTGCCTCCTCGGCCAGCTCCGACGTGCGGTCGATGACCGAGCAGACGACCTCGCGTACGAGCGCCTCGCGGTCGGGGAAGTGCCGGTACAGCGTGGCGTTTCCGACGCCGGCGCGACGCGCGATCTCGTCGAACGGCACCTCGGCACCGAACTCGACGAACATCTCGCGCGCGGCGATGACGATCCGCTCCCGGTTGCGCAGGGCGTCGGCCCGCGGGCGGGACGTACGGCGCTGCGCGGCGGTGGCGGTGTCCACGGCGTTCACGTGTGCACTCCTATCCGGGGATTCCGTCCCCGATTCGCTCGGACACTGGACTAAACGGGGAGACCATCCCCGGTTATTTCCCGCCCTCCATGTGAGCCGCGTCACGCTCCCTGCGGATCCCACTCACACCCCTCTGCGGGGGGCGGAAGTCGCTCCTCTCCGCGGGCCGAGTCACCCCCCTCCGCGGACCGAGTCACCCCCTCCGCGGGACCGATTCACCCCCTCCGCGGGCCAGGAACCCACGATCGGCGCACCCAGCAGGCGCCCGCGCACCCCTCGGCAGAGGGTGAGCGAGAGGGAGCAGCCAGAACGACCCGGCTGCCGCGGAGCGGAAGGCCACTGCATGCAGCCGACCAGCCGTCGTCGGATACGCGGCCCGCGCCGCAGCACCGTCCTCGCGTCGCTCACCGTCCTGACCCTGGCGATGACGATGTCGGCCAGCACCGGCGGACTCATGAACGGCTCGTCGACCGTCGCAGGAGGCCTGGCTCGAGCCCGCGACGCGGCGCTCGTACCCTGCATGATCAACGGCGTGATAGGCGTCCAGATGTCGGAGGGCCTGCCCACGGCGGCTGGCTACGCCCGCTCCACGGGCACGGTCCGGGCCCTCAACCTGATGGTCGACTTCCCCGACGTGCCCGGCGAGGGCAGCGCGATGGACCGCCTGGCGGAGTTCTTCCCGCAGACCCGCGACTGGTTCCGCACCAGCTCGTACGGCCGTCTCGACTACCGCCCCGAGGCCCCCATCCGGCACTGGCTGCGCATGCCCAAGAAATTCACGGACTACGACATACAGCGAGGCGCCCCCTTCGACCCCGGCTACCGCCGGCTCGTGGACGACATCGTCGCCGCGGCCGACCCGAAGGTGGACTTCCGCAAGTACGACCTGATCAACATCCTGATAACCCCGAACGCCGGCCCGTCCGCCCTCGACACGGTCCTCTCCGTCACCTTCGCGGGCAACCACGACGCCCCGATGGCGGACGGCGTCCCGATCTCCAACGCGTCCTTCATCTACAGCCGGCAGGACGACGGCTCCGGCAGCTACGCCGAGACCGGTTACCGGGTCCTCCCCCACGAGAACGGCCACACCTTCGGACTGCCCGACCTCTACACCCAGGACGGCGGCAGCGACGTCGGCCACTGGGACATCATGAGCGAGGACTGGGGCGCCGACAACGACATGCTCGCCTGGCACAAGTGGAAGCTCGGCTGGCTCGACAACAGCCAGATATCCTGCGCGTCCACGCGCGGCGTATCGGAACATCTCCTGACCCCCCTCGCCCGGCGCGGCGGCCCGAAGCTCCTCTTCGTACCCCTGACCGCAACGACCGGCTACGCCGTCGAGGTACGCACCAAGGCAGGCAACGACGAGGCCGTCTGCAAGCCGGGCGTCCTCATCTACCGCGTCGACGCGGACGTGGACACGGGCCACGGCCCGATCTCGGTCATGGACTCGACGCCCCACAGCGGCGGCTGCACCCGCAGCCCCAACGTCCAGGCGGAACTCAGCGACGCGACGTACGCAGCGGGCAGCACTTTCACGGACGCCAAGAGACACATCCGGATCACCGTCACGGAAGCGGAACGGGACGGCGACTACCGGGTACGGGTCACGCGGTCGTGACGGACCGGCACTCACACGATCTCCAAGGACCCGCACTCCGTACCGCCGGCGTATCGGACCGGCGGCTCAGGCGCTGCTCGTGGCGCCGGTGATCGAGGAGATGATCTGGTCGTGAGCGGTGGTCGGCACATCGAAGAAGCCGTTGTTGCGGCCGAGCCGCAGCACCGCCGCCCGGTCCGCGACGGCCTTGACGTCCCCCATGTTGTGGCTGATGAGGAGCACCCCGACACCGCGCTCGCGAAGCTTGTCGACGAGGTCGAGGACGTGGCTGGTCTGCTGGACGCCCAGAGCGGCGGTGGGCTCGTCCAGGAGTACGGCCTTGGGCTCGCCGAGGTGCGCGCGGGAGATCGCGACGCTCTGGCGTTGCCCTGCGGACAGGAACGCGACCGGGACACGCACGTCAGGGATGCGGATGCCCAGCTCGTCGAGCTGCCGGCGGGCCTCCCGCCGCATACCGCTGCCGTCGACCAGCCGGCACAGACCGCCAAGCAGGCCGGGGCGCCGCCGCTCCCGTCCGAGGAAGAGGTTCTCGGCGACGTCGAGGTTGTCGCACAGCGCCAGGTTCTGGTGCACGGTCGCGATGCCCAGGCGCTGCGCATCCTGCGGTGACCGGACCTGCACCACCCGGCCCTCCCACTCGATGACGCCCCTGTCCGCCAGGACGACGCCCGCGATGACCTTGACGAGGGTGGACTTCCCGGCGCCGTTGTCGCCCAGCAGCGCGACGACCTCGCCGCTGTGGATCTCCAGCTCCACGTCCATGAGGGCCTGGACAGCGCCGAACCGCTTGGAGATTCCACGCAGCGCCAGCAGGGGCGGGCCGGTCACGGGAACCTCACCTTCTCCGGTCACCGACGGGCTCGACGGGGTGCCGCCATCAGGCCCTTTACCATCCTTCGCCGCAGCGGCCACGGCCGCAATCCTGGGGCGGCCCGCAATCCATGGCGCGTCCGTCTGCCAGCAGCCAGGGCGCGCAAGTCGGCATAGCGGAAGATTCTGGACACATGATGTAGACACAGCGCACGACGAACGCGCGACGAACACACGAGGAATGCCACAGAGCTCGCTACGACGTACGCATGACAGCTCGCATGACGCTGCCGCCGGCTGGAGGAGGTGTCATCCATGGGCCACGACCGGACAGGCCTTGAGCACCGCACGAGCCGCGAGTACCGCACGAGCCGCGAACGTATCCGGCAGCGGCGCCGGTACCCGGTCTCCGCGCTCCTCGCCATCGTGGCACTGCTGCTCGGCGGCGTCGCGTGCGGCGGAGGCCAGGGCGGCACAGGCGGCCACAAGGGCGAGAAGATCACGATCGGCCTCGTGACCAAGACCGAGACCAACCCCTTCTTCGTCACGATGCGCGAGGCCGCCACAGCCGCGGCGGCGAAGCACGACGCAAAGCTCATCGCCCTGTCGGGCAAGTTCGACGGTGACAACGAAGGCCAGGTCGCCGCGATCGAGAGCCTCGTCTCCCGCGGCGCGAAGGGCATCCTCGTCACCCCGTCGAACACGACGGGCATCCTCAACGCCATCGCGGAGGCCCGCCAACAGGGCGTACTGGTGATCGCGCTCGACACCGCGACCGATCCGGAGAACGCGGTGGACGCCACGTTCGCGACCGACAACTTCGAGGCCGGGCGGCTGCAGGGCGCCTACCTCAGGGCGGTGCTCGGCAACCGGGACCCCAAGGTGATCATGCTCGACGGTACGGAGGGCTCCTCGGTCAGCCGCGAGCGCCACGACGGCTTCCTCAAGGGCTTCAAGCTCACCGACGACTCACCGGCAATCGTCGGGCGCGCGGACACCTACGCCGACTCGAACACGGCGCAGGCCGCGCTCGAGAACCTGCTGGAGCGGGCAAGCGACGTGAACACCATCTACACCATCAACGAACCGGTGGCCGCAGGCGCCTACGCGGCGGTCGCCGAGCGCGGACTCACCCAGCAGGCGTCCATCGGTTCCATCGACGGCGCATGCACAGGCGTACGCGACGTCAAGGCCGGCAAGTACGCGGCCACGGTCATGCAGTTCCCGGTCAGGATGGCCGACGACGGCGTCGCCGCGGTCGCCGAGTACGCGAAGAACGGCAAGAAGCCGTCCGGCTTCACGGACACGGGCACGGTGCTCATCACCGACAAGCCGGTGGCCGGACTGACGTCCCGGAACACGGCCTGGGGACTCGAACGATGCTGGGGATGACATCCCGGCGTGCGGGGATGACATCCCGGCGTGCCGCGGTCCGAAGGGACCATCGCACCCCATGAAATCGCCTGCCACCGCGCCCGCCCCCGAGAGCGAACCGGCCATCTCGCGCTGGGAACTGCTCCGGTACTCCCTGCGCACGCCGACCGCCGGCCCGCTCGCCGCTCTGATCATCGCCGTGGTGGTCTTCTCCCTCACGACGGAGACGTTCCTGACACCCGCCAACGTGTCCCTCGTCCTGCAGCAGTCCATCGTGATCGGCACCCTGGCCCTGGGCCAGTCCTTGATCATCCTCACCGCGGGCATCGACCTCGCCAACGGCGCCATCGCGGTCCTCGGCACCGTCGTGATGGCCAGGCTCGTCTTCGAAGGCGGCGATCCCGCGGCAGCAGTGCTGCTGGGCCTCGTCGCGACGACGGCCATAGGACTGGTGAGCGGGCTGCTGGTGACCCGCCTCGGCCTGCCCCCGTTCATCGTGACCCTCGGGATCCTCACCGTCGTCTACGCGATCAGCAGGCTGTACTCGCAGTCCCGCAGCTACCCGGTGACAAACGACCTGCTCCGCTTCTGGGGAAACGGTGTCCGCTCCGGCGGAGCACTCATCACCTGGGGAACGTTGCTGCTGGTGGCCCTGTATGCGTTCTTCTGGTATCTGCTCGCCAAGACGGCATGGGGCAGACACGTCTACGCCGTCGGCAGCGCACCCCAGTCGGCCCGCCTCACGGGCATCAACGTCGAGCGCACGGTCCTTTCCGTCTACGTCACCGCCGGGCTGCTCTACGGCTTCGCGGCCTGGCAGGCCCTCGGCCGCATCCCCAACGCCGACCCGAACGCCTACCAGACGGCGAACCTCGAGAGCATCACCGCCGTCGTCATCGGCGGAACAAGCCTCTTCGGTGGCCGCGGAGGCGTCGTCGGAACCCTCATCGGAACCCTCATCGTCACCGTGCTCCGCTCCGGCCTCACCCAGGCCGGCATCGACAGCCTCTACCAGGACGTGGCAACCGGCACCCTCGTGATCGTGGCCGTAGCCATCGACAAGATCCTCCAACGAACCCCGGCACGATGACCGCGTCCCCGCACCGCGCCCGGGCAGCGAAACCTCCCCACCCACCGGCGCCACCATCCGGTACGCTGTGGACCGAGCGTGGCTTCGCCGCGAGCCCCGGCACGAACTGATCGTCAGGTTCCCCCCGGGACTCACGCGCAAGCCCGACCTCGCCTTCGCCTTCGTAGCTCAGGGGATAGAGCACCGCTCTCCTAAAGCGGGTGTCGCAGGTTCGAATCCTGCCGGGGGCACAGAGAAACACCTGGTCAGAGGCCCTTTCGTCCGACGGACGGGAGGGCCTTCGTACTCGCAGCACACATATGGCACACATGCAGCTGTGGGCAGAGGTGGGGAGCTGTGTGAGATGCCCGCGAAGGACGAGTTGGCCCGGCGCCGGCACGACAAGCTGGTCGACCGCTTGGAGAGCCTGATGCGGGCTTCACTGAAGCCTCGCTACCGGGGCTACCACGGGCAGCTGATCCTGAGCGGCGGCGATCTTGAGGAGATGGGCGAACTCAAGGACGTCCGTCGTGCTGCACGCGAGGCGGGCCGTCGTCTCGGCTGGCAACCGAAGACCCACATCGTCGACGCAAGACTCTTCGTGTACGACGACCGTGAGGTCCCCAGAGAGATCAGCGAGCTGGCCGCGAGGGATGCTGCTGCCGCCGTCGACGCAGCACTCCGAAGGGGCGAGTAGAAGCAAGTACGGTCGGCCATCGCCGCCCCACCTTTACTGAAGGGCCTGCGCAGGCTGCCGGAAATCTGTCGAGCCCGACCCTGTGGTGGCTCTACCCTTCCCGCATGGCCCATGCCAAGACCTCGTACGTTTGCCTGCCCTGCCGGGCCTCGTACAAGCAGCCCTACCCCGGCTACCACGACCACGACCGGGTCTGTCCACGCTGCGCCGAACCACTGATCCACGTCGGCTCCGCCTTCGCGGCACCCAAGAGGCGGGACACCGCCGCCTGGCGCACTCTCTCAGTGCTGCTGCACGCCGGTGTGCGCTTCCACAAGAGCTGCTGCGGCGGCCCCGGCTACCGCCCGCGCACCCTCAGCGAGGTGCGCGAGCGGATGGCCTACGCCCAGGCCACCGGAGAACCATTCGCTCGGGCGTTGGTCCGCCGCGACCTGCCCTAGCAGCCCGACAGCAGGGGGCGTTCCGCCACGCCGCCGAAACGACCCCTGCTGTCAAAGACAGCACGGATTTGGCACACATCACGCCGCGGGATCCTCCAGGACGGCCACGGCCTCGGCAGCCTTGCGGGCTTTCTTCTCCGCTTTCTCCAGCTTGGCCTTCGCCTTGGCCAGTTGCTTGGAGCGGCGCTTGTGCATCTTCTTCGAGACCTCGTCCAGGCGGTCCGGGAAGAGATGCCCGTACGTGTCCAGGGTCAG
Organism: Streptomyces sp. NPDC002577; assembly: GCF_053594815.1. Lineage (NCBI taxonomy): Bacteria > Bacillati > Actinomycetota > Actinomycetes > Kitasatosporales > Streptomycetaceae > Streptomyces > Streptomyces sp. NPDC002577. The sequence goes on from NZ_JBSFWK010000025.1 coordinate 101,758, forward strand.
CGTCGCCGACTTGTGGCCCAGCATCGTCTGGACGACGTTGACGTCCGCGCCGCTGGCGATGGCGAGCGAGGCTGCCGTGTGCCTCAGCTTGTGCGGGGTGACCTTGAGGTGCCCCAGTCCGGCCTTCACGACCGCCGGCGCGAAGAACCGCTGACGGAAGTTGCGGGCCCGCAGAGGCCCGCGCTGCGGGGCGGTGAAGAGCAGTTCCTCATCTCCCCGCCCCTGGACGTGAGGCTTCAGCTCCTCGGCCAGGAACCGCGGGATCGGTACGGAGCGACGCTCGTGGTTCTTGGGGGTGTCGAGGTAGAGCTTGCCGTTGTCCTCGACGTACGCCTCGACGATGTGCGCCCGGCAGGCGTCCAGGTCGACACGTCCCACCTTCAGCGCGGACGCCTCACCCCAGCGCAGACCCGTGTAGGCCAGCAGCAGGATGAACACCCGGTAGGCGCCTGCCGCGTTGGCCAGCCCGTCGACCTGCATGTCGTCGAGGTACACGTGGTCAGCGGGCATCACCTTCGGCAAGGGCACGCCGACAGCCGGGTTGACCGCCAGACGACGGGCCTTGACCGCGTAGCCGAGAACACGGCTGAGAACGACGTACGCCTTGCGGACCGACCGAGGGCTCAGCTTCCTGCCGCCGGTCGCCTCGCCGGACAGCAGGTCCGCGAGCCACTCGGCGATGTCCTCGAAGTGGATGCGGTCCAATGGCGTGGTGCCCCACTTGGGGATCACGTGGACGTCGAGAACACCGCGGTAGCGACCTCGGGTTGAACGCTTGAGATGGAGCTGCGCAGCCAGCCAGGACTCCGCTATCTCTGCGAACTTCGCCCGCGCGGCGGCTGGATCACGGTAGGAGCCGTCGCTGAGGCGGGACTCCATCTTCGTCCGCTCCGCCTCGGCATCGACCTTGCGGGTGAAGGTCTTCATCTTCGGCTTGCCGTCAGGGTCGTACCAGCGCACGCGGTAGCGCCCCGGTGGCGTACGGCCCGCCCGCTTGGCTTCCGCCGCAGCGCGAACGTACGCCGCGTGCCCTATGCGGTCCTCAATCCAGACCCGCGCCAACTAGCACCCCCTCCGGTCATCACTGGGCCCTGACGGGAGTGGCAGGAGCAAGGTCGCGGGAGGAACGCCGAGCGCGGTGGCGATGGCGACGAGGTCGTCGATGTCGCAGCGGCGGCGGGCGCGTTCGGTGCGGCTGAGGGCGGTGTTGGCCATCGGGCGGCCCAGTGCGGTGCAGCGGGCGCCGAGCTGGTGCTGGGTCAGCCCGCGCACGAGGCGTAGGTGCTCGATGGCGCGGGCGGCGTGAAGGCCGGCGGGGCCTATTTCGACAGGTCGGTTGGGCATGACAGATAGCTGTAACTTGCAGCCGACCGTTATGACAAGAGTTAGTTCTTAAACTCTCCAAAAGTCGCTCGGGGGCGAAGTGGTGTTCGTCTCGTCGAATTCCGGTACATCACGAGCCGTTTCAGCGAGGAGGTTGTGCTACCTTCCCTCCGCGTCAAAGAATTGGGCGATTTGAGCATCTATCGGATGAGGTGTCCGGCGGGCTGGCCGCGTCACTCCTGACTGCTGGACACCGCTTCTGAGCTGCCGAGGTACCGGATTCCGGCACCTCGACCGGTTGCTTCGCCGCAGAAAATTTCGGCTTCCGCGGGAGCTATTTCGGCAACCGGCGATCCGCCCTTACAGTTTTGGTCTTCCCCGGCGACGCCGAGGGAAGCAACCGGGAGTTTAAGAATTCACTCTGGACGCTTCCAAGGTGGTGTGGCTGTGTCGCCCACGCCTGCCATCAAAAACCCTGATTCCGATATGGAGACCTCATTGCCGAACCACTCCCCGCGCCTTGCCGGCGCCGAGCGTGACCAGCTCGCCACTCCCGCCGACGTGGCCGCGTACCTCGGGGTACCGGTCAAGACCCTCTACCAGTGGAAGTACCGGGGCATCGGCCCCAGCGTCCACAAGGTCGGCCGTCACCTGCGCTACCGCTGGCGGGAGGTGGACGCGTGGCTGGATGCCCAGACGTCGTACGACCTCACGGCCTGACCCCGCGTCTGGCGCGGACAACGAAGCGGCCCCCGGCGCGCCAACGCCGAGGGCCGAAGACTTCCCGACTGATCGCCCATCGCTGAACGAACGAGCTGGTGAGGGGCGGGACCTTGCCCGTCCTGCCCCTCACCGGAGAGGAACGCCTATGGAGGACCCTACGTCCCCCAGCTCCACGAACACCTCCCCGCCCGGCTGGCCCACTCCCGCGGTCCCCGGCGAAGGCATCCCCTGGCGCCGCCAGGATCAGGAGGACACACGGTCCCCCACGTCGGGGACCGTCGAACACCCGGCGGAGGCGGAAGCATACGGGGACCGTCCCCGGCCGTCTGTCGATGCGGTTGTTGGGGACCGTCCCCGCGACGTGCTTGGGGACCGTCCCCACGACGTGCCCGGTACTCGTTCCCCGCACGTCCCGGTCCCCGTATCGACATCCAGTGCAAACTCGCAGGTCAGCGGCGGGAAATCGGGGACCGGTCCCCAAGGGGCTGCAGTTGCACCAGGGGACCGCAATGGGGACCGTGATCACGGTCCCCGCCAGTCGCCAGGGTCTGACAACCCCGTGGCGGGAGCCGCCCAGCAGGAGGGGACCGGTCCCGTCGACACACGGGGACCGGATCACGGGACCGGCTCCCGGCCTCCTCGGGGACCGGCAGACCCTGGGGAAAGGGGTTCTGGTGAGGGTACGGAACTGCTGGATGAGTTGCGGGCGGTGATCGGCAAGTACGTCGTGCTGCCCAGTGACGAGGCACTGACAGCGGTCACCCTGTGGGTGGCGGCCACGCACATCCAGACCGTTCTGCAGCACGCGCCGCGTCTGGCGGTCGTAGGTCCGACGAAGGGCTGCGGCAAGTCCCGGGTTCTGGACGTGCTCCACGAGACCGTCCACCAGCCGATCATGACGGTGAACATGTCCACGGCGGTGCTCTTCCGCGTCATCGGCAAGAACCCGCGCACGATCCTGGTGGACGAGGCCGACACCATCTTCAGCAAGGCCGGCGACAACGAGGAACTGCGCGGCCTGCTGAACGCCGGACACCAGCGAAACCGGCCCGCCTGGCGCATCTCCGGTCCGGAGCACAAGCCGACCCCGTATCCGACCTTCGCCATGGCCGCGCTGGCCTCGATCGGCGACCTGCCCGACACGATCACAGACCGGGCGGTCGTGCTCCGCATGCAAAAGCGCAAGCCGGGAGAGAAGGTGACCCCGTTCCGCTCGCGCTACGCCACACCGGAACTGAACGCGCTGCGGGACAAGCTGGCCGCCTGGCTGGGCCCGCTGCGCGGCACGGCAGGCCGCATGGCGCCGACCATGCCGGTGGAGGACCGGGCAGCAGACACCTGGGAACCGCTGGTCATCATCGCCGACCTAGCCGGCGGCCAGTGGCCAGCCAGCGCCCGTGCGGCCTGTGTCGCGATGACCCGGTACGAGGCCGTCCAGGACGAGCAGACCAACCTGAAGACAAGGTTGCTGCGCGACATCCACCGCGTCTTCGAGGCACACGGCAGCCCCGAGGCCCTGTCCTCCCTGGATCTGGTCACCGCCCTGCTCCAGGACCCCGACGCCCCCTGGGCAGAGCACGGCACCAACGGGCTCAACGCCTACCACCTGGGCAGAATGCTCCGGGACTTCGACATCCGCCCGGCCAACTACCGGTTCGACAAGGGCAGGCAGGCCAAGGGGTACACCCGTAACCGGTTCCTCGACAGCTGGGCCCGACACTGCCCCGACCTCACCGAGACGGCGCCCGCCCCCACGCACGACGCCACACCCGCGCCCCCGGCCCAGGGCAAACCGCCCGCCGCCCCGGCGGGCCAGCTGCCCATCGGCCCGCCCAGCGGCCCCGCCGGCCCCAAACGCGCCCGCTGACCCATCTCCACCGGGTCCGTATCACTGCGTCGCATCCGTCCCCGCGCAGGTCAGCGCGGGGACGGATGTCCTCGCCGGGACGGACTTCTCCGTACCTGCCCGAGTGTCCGTACCTGTGCCGACCAGGCATGGGACGGATGCGACGCACGTGACACGCCTCCCGCCCCCTCAGTACCGGAGCACCACCATGCACGAACAGCACCACGAACTGCCCATGCCTCAGGAGCAGATGCACACCACCTCAGCCCCAGACAGCGCAGCAAGTTGTCGGGTAAGGAGTCCTTACCCGGCCGCCGCCCCTGGGGTGGCGGAGGCACCCGGCGCCGAGGGGGCACCGGGGTCGGGCGGCCCGGGGGTGCCGACCGATACGGGAGACGCCAGACCGTCGCCCCAAGCCGCGCGGACGCCGAAACCGCAGCGCCGCCTGCGTCAGCCGCGCCTGCGCGAGCGCCGCGTCCATCCGCGTTACAGCGACAGCGAGTTCACCGATCTCGCCCACGCCGCCGCGCTCAGCCGTATGCAGATCGGCGGCTACGTTGCCGAGGCGTCGCTCGCCGCGGCCCGCGCTGAAGACCCCACGGCCGCGATCGCCGACTACCGCGCCATGGTGAAGGCGCTGTTGGCCGCCAATCGGCAGCTCGGCGGCCTCGGCAACAACCTCAACCAGCTCACCTGGCACCTCCACAAGGACGGCGCCTGGCCGGAGCCCGACGTCGTCCACCGGCTGCTGGCCCGCGTCGAAGCGTCGATCGGCGCCGTGGACACCGCCATCGCCCAGGTCATCGAGGGAAGGCAGGGCCGGTGATACCAAAGATCATCACCGGCAAGGGCAGCACCCGCCGTCTGATCGCCTACCTCTTCGGCGAGGGCGACGCCAACGAGCACGTCGACCCGCACCTGGTCGCGTCCTGGAACGACTTCGCCCCCGACCCCGGCCGCAGCCCCCACCGCAACCCCAAGGAGGTGGAAAAGCAGCTCTACACCCAGCTCGACCATCCGGTGGCCATGCTCGGCCGCCAGGCTCCCCAGACCACGGTCTGGCACTGCCCGGTCCGCGCCGCCCCGGAGGACCCGATCCTGTCGGATGCCCAGTGGGCGGAGATCGCCCGTCGGATCGTGGCCGCCGCCGGCATCGCCCGCGCGGGAGACGCCGAAGCCTGCCGCTGGGTGGCCGTACGGCATGCCGACGACCACATCCACATCGCCGCCACCCTCGTCCGCCAGGACGGCCGACGCCCCAAGCGCGACTACGACATCCGGGCCGTCCAGCGCGAGGCCCGCCAGATCGAAGTCGACTACGGACTGCAGCGGTTGAAGCCGGGCGACGGCACCGCCGCCAAACGCCCCACCAGCAAGGAACACTTCAAGGCCAAACGCCAGGGCCAGGACGCCACCGCCCGCGAGGTCGTGCGCATGCGTGTGCGCCGCGCGGTCGCCGCCGCGGCCGACGAGGCCGAGTTCTTCTCGCTGCTGGAGGCGACCGGCGTGGACGTACGCCTCAAGCTCGCTCCCTCCGGCGACGCGCTCGGCTGCAACTTCGCCCTGCCCGGCAACGTGACCGAGGAAGGCGACCCGGTGTGGTTCGCGGGCTCCACCCTCGCCCCTGACCTCTCCCTGCCCAAGATCCGCGAACGCCTCGCCACCACCAGCCCCGAGCCGGCCACCATCCAGCCTGGCAACCCGTGGCACCAGGCCACCTCCGCCACCGAACGCATCCCCCACCACCTCACGAAGGGCGACGAGCAGACGGCCCAGGGCCAACTCGTCGCGCTCGGCGCGACGCTGGACCTGCTACCCGTCATGGCACCGACCGCGGCGCGGGCCGAACTCGAACAAGCCGCCGCTGCCTTCGAGCGCGCCACCCGCTCCCGCATCGCCGCCGACCTCCACAGCACCCGCGCCCTGCGCCGCAGCATCCAGACCATCTGGCGCGAGAGGCCACAGGACAGTGACGGCACCGGGCTCACCATGCTCCTGGACGCCGCACTCACCGCGGTCGCCTTCGCGCTGCACTGGCACCGCACCCGCCACCACGCCCAGCAGGAGGCGGCAGCCGAACAGGCCCTCCTCCACCTGCAGACCGCGTACGCGCAGACCGCCGAGCCCGTCCTGGTGAGCCTCGCCAGCCGGGCACCCGGCCCGCAGACCAAGCGCCGCTTCGCCCACCACCTTCAGGATGTGGTTCCGGAGCACGTTGAGCGCATCCTCAACGACCCCGCTTGGGACGCACTCGCCACCGTGCTCGCCGAGGCAGAGGCAGCAGGACACAACGCAGCCACCGTCCTCGGCCAAGCGCTGCACCAACGTTCCCTGGACGACGCCCGCAGTCCCGCCCGCGCGCTGACCTGGCGTATCCGCCGCCTCGGCGAGCGCCACGTTCCCGGTCCTTGGGCCCAGGCAGCCAGGGCCCACAGTGCCGTGCAACGGCCCAGCGTGCCGGTCCACCCTGCGGCAACCATTGCTCGGCTACCGCAGGGGTCACCGACACAGCGGCGCTGATCAGGCCGGGGCGGACAGCCTGGGCGCGAGCAGCTCCAGGGCTTCCTCCCAGCGGTAGCGGTCGGCCCCGCCGCCGGCCTTTGGCCGGTGTGGTTCGTACGAGCCGATCAGAACGCCCATCTCGCGTAGCCGTTCCAGACTCTGGCGGTACGCGGGGTGGGCGGCCTGGGCTGAGTTCAGGTACGGCAGCACGGCGACCGGAATGTCCATGGCGGGTGCTTCGCACAGGACGCCCAGGGCGAGATTGTCGGAGATTCCGGCGGCCCACTTGTTGATGGTGTTGAAGCTGGCCGGGGCGACCGCGATCGCGTCCGCGGGCCGGGTCGGGCGCGGTTCGCCCGGTGATCGCCAGGCCGAGCGGATGGGGCGGCCGGTCTGGGTCTCGACCGCCTCCGCGTCGAGGAAGCCGAGTCCTTGTGGGGTGGCAATGACGCCGACGTCCCAGTGCCGTTCCTGTGCTGCGGTGATCAGCTTGCCGACGTCGGCGGCGACCCCGGCCGCGCAGACGACGATCTGTAGGAACGGCTTGTCGGGCTGATCACTCACGCGGGCACTCCCAGTTGGCGGCTGAAGTGGTGCAGCTCGGGCAGTGCCCGGCGGCGGTCGCGGGCTGCCATGTCGGCGACCAGTTCGCGTACGGCCGGGCGGCGGATGTCCTGTGCCGCGCAGCTCTCGGCGATACGCAGGGCCTGGTAGCCGTCGGCGAGCCTGCCCTGCTGACTGTAGGCGCGGGCGGTCTCCACCCACAGCGCGGCCCGGCGCTCGGGGACAGGAATGTGCCGCCGCATGAGCGGCCGTGCGGTTTCCAGGGCGATGCCGGCGTCACCGAAGGAGACGGCTGCGCTGATCTCGTGGAGTGCGACGTTGGTGGGGCTGAAGTTCGCCCAGGCGTCCGGCCGGTCGATGGAGACGTAGCGAGCGACTTCCTTGGCTTCGGTGAGGAAGTCCCGGGTGGTGTCGCGGTCGCCGTTTCTGCTGGCGGCGGTCGCCCCGCGGAGCAACAGCAGACCAACCGCTGCCAGGTACCGGGGCGAGCGCTGGTCGTAGGAGCCGGTGAGCTGGTCGGCAGTGTGGCGGACCATGTTCACGGCCTGGGCCGTGTGCTTCTCCCGCACGAGGACGTGAGCGTGGACGCGGACACTGGCGGCGAGGACGACAGGATCCCCGGACCGTTCCGCCTCGGCCATGGCCCGACCGGCCGCGAGCCAGGCGTTGCCCTGGTCGGCCCGCTTGAGCAACAGGCTCACCGACGTCTGGTAGGCGGTCGCGAGCAGCCCGGACACCTCCGCCAAGCCGGATGAGCCTCCGGCGGCCTGCCGCAGGTCGGCGATCAGACCCGGCAAGGTCTGCTCCAGTTCCGCGTAGTCGCACGTGCAGAACATCCGGCGTACGGCCCGTGCCCGGCCCCGCAGCTTGTCGAGGCCCAGGGCTTGCCCGGTGGCCGCGGGGCTCGCGCCTGGCAACAGGACTTGGATCAGGTCGTGATGTGCCGCGCTCGACGACGGCGGAGCCGCGAGCGCGGCGACGCTCGCGGCAAGGAAGGTACGGCGGTGCATGTCCTCTGTTCCGGGCTCGGCGGGGCTGGCATCAGAAGCGGCGGCGAGGCCGAGACGTTGCGGCGGAATCTCCAGCGCCTGCGCGATCTCGCGCAGCACTCGCACATCCTCGGTACCCCTGCCGCTCTCCAGGCGGCTCACCTTCGACTGGTGATACCCAAGCGCGGCGGCAACGTCCCTCTGCGAGCGCCGCTGTAACACGCGTGCCTGACGGATCACTTCGCCGATCCGTCTCGCTTCACTCTGTGCCTCGGCCACCTGTGCCACGGCCCCTTCTGCCGTCGCCGATCCTGCCTGCTCAACCGAGAGTAACCGAGCGGCATTTGGCAGTGATGCAGCTCCTGCATAAGTGATGCAGCCCCGGCACACCGACTGGTTCCGCTTACCTCCGGAGCGGTTGCGTGGAGTGGCCGAACCGACCAGGAGGCCGCTCATGGAAGCGCATCACATCCGGATTCCCGTCTCCGGCACGCCAGCTGCCGCAGCGTCCGCGCGCCAGCAGCTCGCGGACGGGATACGGACTTTCGGCGCCTTCCTCGGCCCCGAACTCCTGGACGCGGCAGAGCTGGTCGCCGCAGAGCTCATCGCGAACGCGGTCAGGCACGCAAACGGCGGCCCGATCACGGCCGGCGCATGCCTGAGCGACAAGGGACTGCGGATCGAGGTGAACGACGCCAACCCCGCCGTCCCACAGGTCGGCCTGTCGGATGTGGACGAGGAAGGCGGACGCGGGCTGTTCCTCGTCGCAGCACTCGCGGACCGCTACGGCTTCGATCCGCTGCCGCCCGGCAAACGCTGCTGGGCCGAGTTCAAGGTCAGCACCCCACTACCCACCGCATCACACCTGCCCCTGCAGAGGAGTTGACCGTTGACAGCCGTACGGATTCCCCCCGTCGCCGCAGAAGTGGTCGCCGTGCGACCCGGCAGCCCACTCGCCGGCTCCATCACCGTCGACGGCTCCAAGAACGCGGCCCTGCCCCTGCTGGCCGCCGCCGCGGCCCTGCACCGCCCGGTGCATCTGAGCAACGTCCCGTCGAACACGGACGTCGAGACCATGCTCACCCTGCTCCAACAGGCCGGCTGGCACACGGCCCGTCCGGTCAGCGATCCGCACACCATCGTGATCCTGCCGAGCGACAAGCCCCAGCCAGGCCCCGATCCCGAGGTCGCCGCCCGCATCCGGGCCTCGTACTACCTCGTACCGGCCCTGCTCGGCGCGTCCGGGCGAGCCCGGCTGCCCTGGCCGGGAGGCTGCCGGATCGGGGAACGCGGGATGGAGCAGCACTTCAACGTCTACGAGCGCTTCGGTGACCGCACAACGGTCGATGGACGCGGCTACCTCGTGGAAGCAGCCACTGGTGGGACCGGAACCGTGTCCGTGGTGCTGCCATTCCGCTCTCGTGGGGCGAGCGTCGCTGCCCTCCTGCGCGCGGTCGTAGCCGACCGGCCCCTGCGCCTTGGCCATCCCAATCTCTCGCCTGAAGTGATCAGCGTCGTAGAGGCGTTGCAAGTAGCGGGATGGGAGTGCCGGGTCAGTGAGTCGGTCCTGACGCTGTCACCACCCACTTCCGTCCCGACGGAGACCACCGTCTGGTCGGTGCCCGGCGACAAGGTCGAAGCCGGGACTCTGGCCTGTGCGGTCGCGGCGACCGGCGGGGAGGCACGCATCTGTGGCGTGCGCGGCGACGACGTCGCTCCCCTGGTCTCCGCCTTGAACTGGCTCGGAGTGCCTGCCGACGTCGAGGGCGATGCCCTCATCATCCAGGCCCACGACGCCGAACCGACCGGGCGATCGCTGCGTGCCATCGCCTCCCTCTCCCCCGACGGATTGGATGCCGACTTCGAACCATCGCTGATGGCCCTCGCCCTCGGACTGCCCGGCACTCACCTGTTCGCCGACACCATCAACCCCGGCCGTCACGGCAACCTGCTCCCCCAGCTCGCGCGCCTCGGCGCCGAGATCCACGAGCTCTCGCCCACCGAATGCCGCCTCACCGGACCGCAGCAGCTGACCGGCGCCGGCGTGGAGGCCACCGACATCCGCACGGGCTCGGCCCTGCTCATCGCCGGCCTCACAGCGAGCGGCGTCACCACCCTCGGCGGCCTCGAACAGCTCCGGCGCGGCCACGCCGACCTGCCCACCAAACTGCATGCCTTGGGCGCCGACATCTGCGAGGTCACTCCATGACCCGGCAACTCCAGCGAATCACCGCCACGACCGACGTCCACTCCTCCTTCGCCCAGGCCACATCAATGCTCGCCTACCTCCACGCCGCCAGGGCCGAGAGCCTGATCGTGGACTGCGGCGACTTCTTCGAAGGCACCGGCTTCTACCGCTTCGGCCAAGGGCAGATCGAGCGCGAGGTCCTCACCAGCCTGTACGACCTGCTCGCCCCCGGAAACCACGGCTGGCCGCACTACTTCGAACCGCAGCTGCACGAAATGACCGTGTGCGCGAACGCAGCCGACGGCAGCGGCAGGCCGCTCTTCGACCGCGTGCGCATCGAGCACATCGGTGGCCGGCGAGTTGCCGTCACCGCGGTAATCGGCCTGCAAGCCTTCAACGCGACCCCTGCCAACCAGCGCACGGGCCACCACGTCACCGACCCGGCCCAGGCCCTGCGCGAGGTGATGCTGGAGCACCATCACCGTGCCGACGCCTGGATGGTGCTGTCCCACTCGGGCTTCGAGGAGGACCTGAAGCTGGCCGCTGCCTGCCCGTTCACGGACGTCATCTTCGCCGGGCACTGCCACAGCGACACTTACGGCCCCGTGCCCGTCGGTGACACCCTCGTCGTCAAGGGCCACGAACTCGGCGTCGGGTACGCCACCGCCGAGCCGGTCGGGGCCGGCTGGGCCGTCCGCATAGGCACCTTCCCCGACACGTCCCTGATCCCCGAGGACCTCGCCGTACTGCAGGAGAAGATCGCCCTCGTCGGCAGCACCCTGGGGAGCCGGCTCGGCATCGTGAACGAGCCGTATCTCAATACCCTGTTGGACCGGCGCCTCCTCTTGGGCGAGATCGCCACCCGCCTGCACACCGGCCTCGGAGCGGATGCGGTCATCCTCAACGAGACCGCTCTGCGCCCCGTACAGCTCGGCGATGTCCTCACCCTCGGCGACCTGCTCGCCATCGAGCCCTTCGGCAACCAGCTCGTCCACGCCTTCCTCTCCGACGATCAGTCCGAGGACCACGCCAAGCTGCTCGCTCACCTCGTCGAACACATCGGACCCTTGGCAGTCGCGCCCACGCCCCTTCCGCCCACAGCGCGCATCGTGCTGACCACCGACTACATCGCCGACACCTATCTCGGCGGCCGCACTCATCAAGCCGGACTGCATCTGGGCCAGGCGGTGCGCAGCGTCCTGGCGGCCCCGTTCGCTGACTCTGCCGACGCTCTTCAAGGGGGCGCTCAATGATCCTCACCGGGCCCGAGATCAACACGGCCGTTGCCGACGGACGCCTTCGCATCACCCCGTTCGACCCGAAGCAGACGAACCCCAACAGCTACAACGTCCGCCTGGGCGCCACCCTGCTGACGTACGCCACCAAGGTCATCGACGCCCACCACGCCAACCCCACGCACACGATCCGAATCGACACGGACGGATACGTCCTCCAGCCCGGCGAGCTGTACCTCGGCCACACCGTCGAGGAGGTCGGCTCGGACCTCTTCATCCCACTGCTCTTCGGCCGCTCCTCGGTCGGACGGCTGGGGCTATTCGTCGAGATCACCGCCCCTATCGGTGACATCGGCTTCCACGGCCAGTGGACTTTGATGCTGTCCCCCATCCGCCCTCTGCGGGTGTACGCGGGCATGAAGATCGGGCAGATCATGTTCTTCGTCTCCACCGGGGACGTCGACCTGTACCGAGGCAAGTACCAGGGCGCCGCCGGCCCCCAGCCTTCCCGCTACTGGCGGGATGCGGCACACGTGCAGGCGGGCGCCTCGTGATCCTCACCGGCTCCGCCATTGCCGCTGCCGTCAGCGCAGGCGAGATCACCATCGCGCCCTACGACCCGGCACGCCTGTCCCCCAATGCCTACGACTGGCGGCTGGGCGACACGATCCGCATCTGCGACGGCGACCTGGACGCCGCCGCCCCCACCGCCTTCACCGAGCTGGCCATCCCCGCCTCCGGATTGGTCCTGCAGCCCGGCGTGCTCTACCTCGGCGTCACACTGGAGAGGACCGGCTCGGAAGCGTATGCCCAACTTCTCAACGGCAACCGCACCATCGGCGCCCTCGGCATCTGGGTCCACGTCTCCGCGCCACTCGGCCACCAGGGCCACGCGATCCGCTGGACCTTGGAGATCCGCGCTGCCAAGCCCGCCCGCATCTATCCGGGAATGACCTTCGGCAAGCTCGTCTTCCTCACCACCCTCGGCACCCCGGCCAGCTACCAGCAACAGCGCGCCAAGTACGCCGCCACGCACGGCATCGACATGTCCCGCCTGTACGAAGAGATCCCCCAAGGAGCGCTGTGAGCCCCCTCGTCCGCTCGGCCGCGGGGCCGCTGGCCGCCACCTTCCTCGACCTCCCAGCCGGCAGCCCCGGCGGCAGCGTCGAACTCTTCCTGGACCTGTACACCGGCGACAGGCCCCTCATCCCCGCACGAGCCTTCATGCTGGCCCCCGCCCGCCCCAAACCCCACCTCCCCGCCGGGCTCAACCTGCTGACGGTCGCCGGCAAGTGCCTGGAGGGCGCCGCCTTCAGCCGCTACGTCGCAGCCCTGCGCCGGGCGCTGGTGACCGCAATCGATCCAGCCCAGATCGGGGTACTGCACCTGCAGCACCTCACCTTCGGCGCCACGCCCGCCCTGCTCCGGGCACTGCCGGCCCACCCCAGAATCGCCTTGGTCCACGGCACCGACCTGATCTTCGCCGAGGCCCACCGCGACCAGCTCCAAGTCCTGCGCGAGACGGCGAGGGCCGCCGACGCGATCGTCGTCCCCACCGGCGCGATGGCCGACCGCCTTCTCAAGCTCGCCCCGCAGATCGACCGCCGCAAGGTCGTCCGCATTCCATGGGGCATCCCCGACCATCTGCTCACCGATCCGCCGACGCGGCCCGCCCGCACCTCCACCAGCCACCTACGACTGCTCTACGCAGGCAGGCTGACCGCCGAGAAGGGCGCAGAGCACTTGATCACGGGCCTGGCGCCCATTCCAGGAGTCGAGCTGAGCATCGCCGCCCCCAGAGCCCAGTTCCACGCCTTGGCCCCGCTCCTCCAACGGACCGGAGTGCGGGCCTGGTACCTCGGCTGGCTCCGCCGTCCACAGTTGTGGAAAGCCTTCGCCGAGCACGACGTCCTGGTCATGCCGTCCACCACCCTGGAAGCCATGGGCCTGGTCGCGCTGGAGGCCCAAGCATGCGGCCTGCCTGTCCTGTACCAACCCGTGCCCGGCCTCAACGAAGTCCTCGCCGCGTCCGGAGTGGCCACCGACTTCACCCATTCCGCCGCACTCGCCCGCGACCTCGACCGCCTACGGACCGCCCCCGGCCTGCTGCCCGCCCTGCGACAGACGGGCTACGCGAACGCCGCCCGCTACCCCCTCACCACCACCGCCCAGGCCCTGGCCGACCTCGGCCGCCAGCTCACCTGAGAAAGCCGCCGACCAGCCCCCGCATCCGACGTCCGACACGCCATTCCCCCACCGGCCCTGCCCTCGTCACTACGCTGATCCGGCGGATTGCCCACGGCGAACAGGGAGACCATGACGTACAGCACCGACCGCATTGAAGCCCTCCTGAACGAAGGCGTCCGCGACAAGATCTACCCCGGCGCCGTATGGGCAGTCGGTGACGCCACCGGCACCCGCGCCCACGGCGCCACCGGGGTCCTAGACCCCAACGAGCCGAACGTGCCGATGCAGCCCGCCACGGTCTTCGACGCCGCCAGCCTCACCAAGATCCTCGCTGTGTGGGCCTCGATCGGAGCCCTGTGGGAGGAAGGCAAGCTCGACCTCGACTCCCCGCTCAACACGTTCTGGTCCGAAGTCGACGCCCACCCTCTCGGGGCCGTGACCGCCCGCCACCTGCTGACCCACACTGCCGGCGTACCGCTCCGCGCCCAGCTCAAAAACCTCTACGGCACCGACCCCCAGGACATCCGCGACGGCGTCCTTCACGAGGCCCTGCACCGCCCGCCCGGCGAGGCTGTCGAGTACACCGACCGAGCCGCCCTCATCCTCGGATACCTCGCGGAACACCTTTCGGGTCAGCGCCTCGACCAACTCTCCACGGAGCGGAGCTGGCAGCCGCTGGGCATGGACTCCACCCGATTCGGTCCGCTGTCCGCCGAGATCGCCGCACAGTGCGCACCGACCGAACTCGACCAGGAGACCGACACCCACCTCAAGGGCGTCGCCCACGACTTCTCCGCCCGGCTCCTGGACGGAGTGTGCGGCATCGCCGGCGCCTTCACCGTCCTCGATGACCTTGCCGTCTTCCTGCGCTACATGCTGGACACCTCAACCAGCCTGGGGCGAGCCGGATTCGGCCCCGAGTGGACCAGGCAGTCACTGACCGTACAGACCGGCACCTTGGAACCAGTGCGCGGGCTATTTTGGCACCCCGCCCCTGCCACGCACCCCGATGAAGACATCTGGGTCCACTACGGTTTCACCGGCACCGGCATGTGGATCTCACCCCACCAGGGGCGCTGGGCCGTACTCCTGACCAACAAGCTCTACTACACCCGTGACCGCCAGCCCCTGACCGAAATCCGTAACGCCTTCCGTGGCCTGGCCTTCCCCTGATCCCAGCGGGGATCGGTGCTCGGCACCGTACCTGCCTATTTGCCTGGGAACATCACCGGCAGCAACGTCGTCAATACCGCCAGACCAGCGCTGACTGTGCTGCGGTACAACCACGCACCCACCATGACAACAGCGCCCATAGCAAGCGGCATGGGCAAGTGCCACACCCGGATGCCGAAGGCCACTGCCACCATCACACCAACCATCATCGCTAGGTTGAATGCCTCACGCCGACGCGCGGGTTCGACCAGCTCCGCACCGTCAAGAAGAGCTCCCACGTACCCTTGGGCATAACGGTCACTGATCTTGAGTGAAAGTGCGGCAAGCTTTCGAGCGGCTTCCTTCCTGTCGAGGTCGAACCCAGCGTGAGCAGCTCGCAGGGCGGCAACAACCCCGCTCGCGTGAGCCCGCAGCCCGGGACGGCGCCATGACAGCGCCGGCACCGTGCCGCGCATCGACCGCGCACCTCTGACCCGCATTACTGCGAACCGCAAAGACACACCATGCAGATCCGCGCGCATGTGCGGGGCGCGGGCAGTCTCAGCGCACTCGCCGATGAGGTCGGCCCAGCGCTGGACCCGTTCGAAGGTCATGCTGCGGAGTTCGAACGCGTCTGCTGCCCACACAGCCAGACGTCGTGCAGCCAGAAAGCTGGCTCCGACCAGCAGCACACCGTGCCCGAACGACACCCAACCTTCCCGGCTGGACACAGACGCTTCGGGTGGGTCCCCGTATACCGCCTCTTGAACCCAAGCCGGCGTGTACGTCAGGACCAGGACCCGCAGTGCTCGGCCCACAAACGCCACCACGAAGTAGCCTATGGGGATCAGTGGGCGGTTCGTGAGTTGATGTCCGTTCCGGACTTGGTTACTGCTTCTTGCTGAAGGTGCCGGGCTCGGCCTCGGTGAGGATTCCTAGTGT
>NZ_JBSFWK010000026.1:0-5478 GCF_053594815.1 Streptomyces sp. NPDC002577
CCACGAGGGCGCTCCGGCGCCTTGCGATCGCACGCACCAGACACCGCGAGGCCCGCCCTCCGGGCGGACGACGGGAATTTGACGACAGGGCCTAGCCGACGGCTGCGCCGCCGGCCTTCCGCGCGGCGTCCCGCTTGATCGCCGCATCGCGCTTCCGCACGTACCAGACGCCGATCAGCCCCAGCCCCCCGCCGGCCAGGCACGTCCACAGCCACCATGTGTGCCCGTGCTCGTCGAACCAGCCGTAGAACGGCAGCTGCACCAGGAAGAGGACGAACCACAGCACCGTGCCGCCGGTGATGGTGGCGACCACGGGCCCCTCAAGGGGCTCCGGCGCCTCGTGCCTGGGGGTCCATTTCGCCATGCGCACAGCTTACGAGGGCCGGAAGGCGTGGTCCGCAGCACCCGTACGGAGCCTCTGCGCGAGGTCGGATCCCTTGTGCGGCAAGGGGTCTACGCGCGGAGATGGCGATATTTGGCTCATATGTTCATACTGAAACGGTCCGAGTCTGGCTACTTCTGTTCGTACAAAGCTCCAACAGTGACCACTGGGCGCTCGCAGAGAGCACGCAGAAAACCTGTTGTTGACCGTCGACGGCCGGACGGATCAAGTCCCGTGAATCATCCGCACCCCTGAGGTTCCCGCATGCCCACCTCGGCCACCGCCAAGGCCGCCACTCCGGAGCAGCCCCAGCAGCAGCCTCCGCGCAGTGCGCTCGACCGTTACTTCAAGATCTCCGAGCGAGGTTCGAGCATCCCGCGGGAGATCCGCGGCGGATTCGCCACCTTCTTCGCGATGGCCTACATCATCGTGCTGAACCCGATCATCCTCGGCAGCGCGAAGGACATGTACGGCCACCAGCTGGACAACGGCCAGCTGGTCACGGCGACCGCGCTGACCGCCGCGTTCACCACCCTCCTGATGGGCGTCATCGGCAACGTGCCGATCGCGCTGGCCGCCGGACTCGGTGTCAACACCGTCGTGGCCCTCCAGCTCGCCCCGCGCATGAGCTGGCCGGACGCGATGGGCATGGTGGTCCTCGCCGGCTTCGTCGTGATGCTGCTCGTGGCCACGGGCCTGCGGGAGCGCGTGATGAACGCCGTGCCGTTCGGCCTGCGCAAGGCCATCGCGATCGGTATCGGCCTGTTCATCCTGCTGATCGGCCTCGTGGACTCGGGCTTCGTCACGCGTATTCCGGACGCCGCCCACACCACCGTGCCGCTGCAGCTCGGCGGCGACGGGCACCTCAACGGCTGGCCGGTCCTCGTCTTCATCATCGGCGTGCTGCTCACGTTCGCGCTGATCGTGCGCAAGGTGCCCGGCGCGATCCTGATCTCGATCGTCGTGATGACGGTCGCCGCGGTGATCGTCGAAGCGGTCGCCAAGGTGCCGTCGTGGGGCCTGACCGCCCCGAAGTGGCCGGGCAACCCGGTCTCGACGCCGGACTTCGGACTCGTCGGCAAGGTGAGCCTCTTCGGTGGCTTCGAGAAGGTCGGCTTCCTGACGGGCGTGCTGTTCGTCTTCACCGTGCTGCTGTCGTGCTTCTTCGACGCGATGGGCACGATCATGGGCATCGGCGACGAGGCCAAGCTGACCGACGCGAGCGGCAACATGCCGGGCATGAACAAGGTCCTGTTCGTGGACGGCCTGGCCGTCGCCGCGGGCGGCGCCAGCTCCTCCTCGGCCACCACCTGCTTCGTGGAGTCCACGGCGGGCGTCGGCGAGGGCGCGCGGACCGGCTTCGCCAACGTCGTCACCGGCGCGCTCTTCGCGGTCTCGCTCTTCCTGACCCCGCTCGCCACGATGGTGCCGTCCCAGGCGGCCACGCCCGCGCTGGTCGCGGTGGGCTTCATGATCCTCGCCGGCTCCATCAAGGAGATCGACTGGAGCGACTACACGATCGCGATCCCGGCGTTCGTGACGATGCTGATGATGCCGTTCACGTACTCGATCACGAACGGCATCGGCATGGGCTTCATCGCCTTCACCGTCCTGCGCCTGGCGGCGGGCCGCGGCCGCGAGGTGCCGGCCGCGATGTACGTGGTGTCGGCGGTGTTCGCCTTCTACTACCTGATGCCGGCGCTGGGCCTCACGTGATGCCCGCGTAGGCGGCCGAGGTCATTCGGCGGGGCTGCGGGGCCATGGCGCCGCAGCCCCGTAGAGCTTCTCTGTGGCCCCGTAGAACCTCTCCGTCTCCTCGACGGCGGACTGGAACCGCTCGTCGAAGTCACTGCGAATGAGCGTCCGGACGACATAGTCCTGGACGCTCATTCCTCTTTTCGCGGCATGCCGGCGGAGCCGCTCGAGCAGCTCACGGTCCAGGCGCAGGCTGAGCACGTCGGTCCCCATGGGGACGAGGGTCGCCGCACGCGACCGGGCCATGCGTCACTTTCGGCCATTGGATCACTCATATGGGTGATGTCCGGTAGGGGGTGTTTCCCCGAGTGGCCCAGTGAAGTTCAGGTAATACGCGGCCCAGGGGCGGTCGGCGGTCCCTCGCGGTGAGTATGGTCACGCCCTTGTCTAGGGTATTTAGCCAGAGTAATGAGCTATCCTAAAGAACATGCCGGATCTCACGCATGGCGACGACGCTACCGCCGTGAACGCACTGCGCTCCGCCGTGATGCGGTTGTCGCGCAGAATCAAGCACCAGCGGGTCGACGAGTCGCTGAGCCCCACGGAGATGTCGGTGCTCGGCACCCTGGCCCGTTGCGGCAGCGCCACGCCGGGCGAGCTCGCCCGCAAGGAGCACGTGCAGCCGCCGTCGATGACCCGCATCGTCGCCCTGCTCGAGGCCAAGGGGCTGGTCCGTCTGGAGCCGCATCCCGACGACCGCCGCCAGAAGGTCGTGACGCAGACCGCGCAGGCCGAGGTCATGCTCGAGGAGAGCCGCCGCCGGCGCAACGCATGGCTGGCGGATCTGGTGGCGGGCCTCGACGAGGACGAGTGGGCGAAGCTGCGCGCCGCCGCCCCGGTCCTGGAGAAGCTGGCCCAACTCTGACGCACGGCTCCCGGCGGCCGGCCGCCACGCCGCGCCGGGCGCACGAGCTGAGCCTACGAAGTGACCGCGACCGCCAAAGGAGGCGAAAACCTTTGAGTTCGGGAACCGGAGCAGATTCCGCACCCGCACCAGCCGCCCACGACTCCACATCCGCCCCCACCAAGACGTCAGCCCCCACCGAGACATCTGCCCCCGCCAAGACCAACATGTTCAGCTCGCTGAAGATCCGGAACTACCGGCTCTTCTTCATCGGGCAGGTCGTCTCCAACACCGGCACCTGGATGCAGCGCATCGCCCAGGACTGGCTGGTGCTCAGCCTCACCGGCTCCTCCGCCGCGGTCGGTATCACCACGGCGCTGCAGTTCCTGCCGATGCTGCTCTTCGGTCTCTACGGCGGCGTCCTCGTCGACCGCCTGCCCAAGCGGCCGGTCCTGCTGTTCACGCAGGCCGCGATGGGCCTGACAGGCCTCGCCCTCGCCGCACTCACCCTCAGCGGACGCGTCCAGGTCTGGCACGTGTACCTCACGGCCTTCGTCCTCGGCCTCGCCACGGTCGTCGACAACCCGGCCCGCCAGTCGTTCGTGTCCGAGATGGTCGGTCCCGGCCAGCTGCAGAACGCGGTCAGCCTGAACTCGGCGAACTTCCAGTCCGCCCGCCTCGTGGGCCCGGCGGTCGCCGGTCTCCTCATCACCGGGGTCGGCACCGGCTGGGCGTTCCTGCTCAACGGCCTGTCCTTCGCCGCGCCCATCGCCGGCCTCCTGCTGATGCGCGCCCGTGAGCTGCACGAGATCCAGCGCGCACCGCGCGGCAAGGGACAGCTGCGCGAGGGCCTGCGCTATGTCGCCGGCCGGCCGGAGCTGGTCTGGCCGATCGTCCTCGTCGGGTTCATCGGCACGTTCGGCTTCAACTTCCCCGTGTGGCTGTCCGCCTTCGCCGACGACGTCTTCCATGCCGGCGCGGGCACGTACAGCATGTTCAACACCGTGCTGGCCGTCGGTTCGCTGGCCGGCGCGCTGCTCGCCGCCCGGCGCGGCACCTCGCGGCTGCGGCTGCTGGTCATGGCCGCGCTGTCCTTCGGCGTCCTCGAGGTGGTGGCCGCAATGGCGCCGTCCCTGTGGATCTTCTCCGGGCTGCTCGTCCTGATCGGCATGGTCAGCCTGACGGTCAACGTCACGGCCAACTCGTCCGTGCAGATGGCCACCGATCCCGCGATGCGCGGGCGGGTGATGAGCCTGTTCATGATGGTCTTCACGGGGGGTACGCCGCTGGGTGCGCCGCTCGTCGGATGGCTCACGGACACGTACGGGGCCAGGATCGGCTTCGCCGCCGGCGGCCTCGTCTCGGCCGCGGCCGCCGTCGTCGTCGGCCTGATCCTGGCGCGCCTCGGCGATCTGCGCCTGTCGGTGGGCTGGCACCGCGGCCATCCGCATGTGCGGTTCGTACCGCGCGAGCAGGAACAGCTGGCCGCGGCGGCGTGAGCCGTCGGGCGCCGGGGGCGTGGGACGGGCGGGCGGGCGCGATGCCGCTGACCGGGCCGCCCGCCCGCGGTGCCCGGTGCGCTGCCCTCGTACCCGCCGTGCGGTGGAGCGGGTGTGGGACAGACTCGGACCATGAGACTCTTCGCCGCCGTGCTGCCCCCGGATCACGCGTCTCGTGAACTCGCCTCGGCCGTCGACAGGCTGAGGAGCCTGCCCGGCGCCGACAGGCTGCGCTGGACCGGCCGCCCCGGCTGGCACTTCACGCTGGCGTTCTACGGCGAAGTGGCGGAGGAAGTGGTCCCGGAACTGTCGGACCGGCTGGCCAGAGCCGCCCATCGCACCCCGCCGTTCTCACTGGCCCTGCGCGGCGGCGGCCACTTCGGGGACCGGGCGCTGTGGGTCGGTGCCGAGGGGGATGTCCACACCATGCGGCTGCTGGCCGAGCGCGCCGAGGCGGCGGCCCGCAAGGCGGGCATCGACACGGGCGAGCACCGCCGCTACCACGCGCATCTCTCGATCGCTCGCCCCCGGGGCCGGCTGCACCTGCGGCCGTACGTCGACGAGCTGGCGCCCTTCACGGGCAGCGAGTGGACCGTGGACGAGCTGTGCCTGGTGCGCAGCCGGCTGCCCGTGTCGGGGGTACGCGGTGAGCAGCCGCGCTACGAGACGGTCGGCCGCTGGCCGCTTGGAGGGGCCGGTTAACCTCGAGTACGTGGACCCGAAGACCAGAAACCGGATCATGGCCGGTGTGCTCGTACTGATGTTCGTTGTAGTGGCCTTGTCGGCGGCCGTGGGCAAGTAGCCCCGGCCCCCGCACGGCGCGCCGCCCCTGACCTGACGGCCAGGGGCGGCTGTGGTGCTACCGCGAACGCCTCCGGCGAAGGCCCAGGCCCCGGGCTGTGCTGTCCCGGGGGCAACCCCCGGACCCCCGGCCGGACCGGTCCTGGCGGCACGGCTACCAGGCGAACGCCTCCGGCGAAGGCCCAGGCCCCGGGCTG
>NZ_JBSFWK010000026.1:5577-62899 GCF_053594815.1 Streptomyces sp. NPDC002577
GTGCTGTCCCGGGGGCAACCCCCGGACCCCCGGCCGGACCGGTCCCGGTGGCACGGCTACCAGGCGAACGCCTCCGGCGAAGGCCCAGGCCCCGGGCTGTGCTGTCCCGGGGGCAACCCCCGGACCCCCGGCCGGACCGGTCCCGGTGGCACGGCTACCAGGCGAACGCCTCCGGCGAAGGCCCAGGCCCCGGGAAGATCTCGTCGAGGGACGCGAGTACTTCTTCCGACAGTTCCAGTTCGACGGCGCGCAGCGCCGAGGCGAGCTGGTCTGCGGTGCGCGGGCCGACGATCGGGCCGGTCACGCCGGGGCGCGTCAGCAGCCAGGCCAGAGCCGCCTCACCGGGCTCGATCCCGTGCTTGTCGAGCAGATCCTCGTACGCCTGGATCTGCGCGCGTACGGAGCTGTTGGCGAGGGCGTCCGCGGACCGGCCGGAGGCGCGGCGGCCGCCCTCGACCTCCTTCTTGATCACGCCGCCGAGCAGGCCGCCGTGCAGCGGGGACCAGGGGATGACCCCGAGGCCGTAGTCCTGCGCGGCCGGGATGACCTCCATCTCGGCGCGGCGCTCGGCGAGGTTGTACAGGCACTGCTCGCTGACCAGCCCGAAGCTGCCGCGCCGGGCGGCGGTCTCGTTGGCCTGGGCGATCTTGTAACCGGGGAAGTTCGACGACCCGGCGTAGAGGATCTTGCCCTGCTGGACCAGGACGTCGATGGCCTGCCAGATCTCCTCGAAGGGCGTCTGACGGTCGATGTGGTGGAACTGGTAGACGTCGATGTAGTCCGTCTGCAGCCGCTTCAGGCTGGCGTCGACGGCCCGCCGGATGTTGACGGCGGACAGCTTGTCGTGGTTCGGCCAGGCGTCGCCGTCGGGCGCCATGTTCCCGTACACCTTGGTGGCGAGGACGACCTTGTCGCGCCGCTCACCGCCCTTGGCGAACCAGTCGCCGATGATCGACTCGGTGCGGCCCTTGTTCTCGCCCCAGCCGTACACGTTGGCGGTGTCGAAGAAGTTGATTTCGGCGTCCAGCGCCGCGTCCATGATGGCGTGGCTGTCGGCCTCGTCGGTCTGCGGACCGAAGTTCATCGTGCCGAGCACGATCCGGCTGACCTTGAGACCCGTACGTCCGAGCTGCGTGTACTTCATGAGGCTTTAGCCAACGCCGTGGAGTGCGCTCTAGGCAAGGGCACTTTCTGCGGGGCGGGGCGCGGGTCAGTCGCGGGGGAACTCGTCGGTCTTGAGGGTGAGGCCGACGACGGTGTTCGTCAGGTCGATCTCACCGCCGAAGGTGACGGTCAGCTCGCTGACGTAGTCGCCGTCCTTGGGTTGGCTGTAGAGGTGGCATTTGCCCTGGTAGGGGTCGGCGACCAGATAGACGGGGACCTCGGCGACCGCGTACGCGGTCTTCTTCGGGCCGTAGTCGTTGGCCGCCGTCCCTTTGGAGATCACTTCGGCGGCGAACTCGACGTCCTGGTACCGCCAGTGACCCTCCTCGTTCCTGGCAGCTCCCTCGGCCATCACGGTCACGTCGGTGGCGAAGCCGTTGAGATGGCCCGGGTAGTCGATGCGCACGTCGGACTTCACGCGCTTCCGCGGGTACTTGGTGCGCAGCTGTTCGTAGATGTCCGCGATGATCTCCCAATGGGTGTCCCGCTGCGGCGACATGAATACGGTCCCCTCGACGATCTCGACCTTGTATCCCTCGGGGACGGGCATCTTCTCGAGCCGCGCGAACATGTCGTCCAGGGCGATCTCGTCGTCGCTGTCGGCCATCTTGATCCTGTCGTCAAGGACGGTCATCGTGGCGCTCCTCCCCGGCTGCCGCTTTGGTGCGTACAGCCGCGCACTACAACGATACGCACGGTGACCGGGGTGTGGGGGCTTCCGGGGCGTGCCGTCGTCCTCTGGGACGCGCGCCTACGCCCCCGCTCCGTACGGCGCCCCCAACCCCCACGCCTGATACATCGCCTCCGCGAACGCCCCCGCCAGCTTGTGCTCCCCGCTCGCGTTCGGGTGCGTCCCGTCGTACGTGTCGCGGTGGATGTCGTACGACTCGGGGACCGAGGCCAGGAGGAGGGGCGAGGACGGCTCGTCCAGGTCGGCTGCCGCCTTCGCCAGGAGTTCGTTGAAGCGGCCGACCTCGGTCGCGAACTCCGCGTCCGCCTCCGCGCGTACGTTCGGGATCACCGGGAGCAGGACCATGCGTATGCGCGGGTTCGCCTGCCGCGCCTCGGTCACGAAGGCGCGTGCGTTCTCCGCCGTCTGCTCCGCGTTCGTGTAGAAGCCGAGGTCTATCAGGCCGAGGGAGATCAGCAGCACGTCCGCCCGCTCGCGGGCCACCGTCTCGCGGATCAGCGGGGCCATGTGCAGCCAGCCCTCGCCCCAGCCGGCCAGATGGGCGCGCGGGAAGTCCGGTTCGGCGTACTCGTAGGACGAGGGGGAGTCCGTCGCCTTGTCGTGCAGCGTCTCGCGCGGGCCGACGATCTTGAACGGACCGCCGTACGTCCCGCGCAGGTGCTGCCACATCCGGTAGCGCCAGGTGTGCTCGCCCGCGCTTCCGATCGTCATCGAGTCCCCGACGGGCATGAACCTGAGCATCCGCTCATCATTGTCGATCAAACCCCGGCCAGGGACGGTCGGGGATGTGAGGATGGACACGCCCGGTGAACACAGGGGTGGGGTGGCAGTCTTGAGGGCATGCGATCCCTGCCGCCCCTCGTGGGAGCCGTCCTCCTCGTCGCGCTGTCGACGCCCGCCGCCCTCGCCGACGGCGGCACCGAGGGGTTCACGATCAAGGATCCGCGGATCACCGAGTCCAGCGGACTCGCCGCCTCGCACGCCCACCCCGGTATCTACTGGACGCACAACGACAGCGACGACGGACCGTATCTCTATGCGGTCGACTCGAAGACCGGGAAGACCGTCGCGACCATCACCATGACGGGCGTCGGCCGGCCGCGTGACGTCGAGGCCATCTCGATCGGGCCCGACGACGACCTCTACGTCGGCGACATCGGCGACAACCTCGGCGGTACCTGGCCCTACGTCTGGATCTACAAGCTCCCCGAGCCGAAGCAGCTGCACGACCAGACGATCCGCGCCACGCAGTTCGTCGTGAAGTACGAGGACGGCCCGCGGGACGCCGAGGCGCTGATGGTGCATCCGAAGACGGGGCGGGTGTACATCGCCGACAAGAAGGAGGACGGCGGATCGCTCTACGAAGGCCCGGCCCGTCTCTCCTCCTCCGGCACCAACGTCTTCAAGCGCGTGGCCGGCACCGATCTCTGGGTGACCGACGGCGCCTTCTCGCCCGACGGCAAGCACCTCGCCCTGCGCGGCTACTTCGGTGGGGCGCTCTACGCGTGGCGCGACGGGAAGCCGGTGCGGGAGGGGCGGCTGAGCGTGCCCCTGCAGCGGCAGGGCGAGTCCGTGACCTACACGGCGGACGGCTCGGCCCTGATGTACGGCAGCGAGGGCGAGCAGAGCCCGGTCGAGCCCGTCGAGGTGCAGCAGGGTGACGGCGGAGCCGACGGCGAGGCCTCCAAGTCGCCGTCGGCGAGCGAGGCTCCGGGCGGCAGTGCGGCCACGGGCACCGGGGGCGGTTTCGACGCCGATTTCAAGACGGGCGCCGTCGCTCTGGCCGTGACCCTGGCCGTCGTCCTCGGTCTGAAGCGGTTGCTGCGGCGCCGCTGACGGGCCGTTGCCTGCCGCGTTCCGGCCACGCGCGCGTAGGGCGTGGCGCGGCCGCGCCCGCGTCGGCCGGTCCAAGCCCGCGTCGGCCGATCCTGTGTCCCAGGTGTTGACGTGCTCATGATCTATCGCTTCCATGGGGGTGCGCGGTCGTGGGAGCGCTCCCACATGTTCCGGGGCCGCGCCTACCCGAGAGGAACCCGCACGATGTTCCGCGGCCTACGAAGAGCGCTGTGTGTGGCCGCAGCGCTCCTGATACCCCTGGCGGGCGCCCAGACAGCGCACGCCGAATCCGCCGCCGAGGCCCCCGGAGCCGGCTACTGGCACACCAGTGGCCGGCAGATCCTGGACTCGGCGGACCAGCCCGTCCGTATCGCCGGAATCAACTGGTTCGGCTTCGAGACCGGCAACTACGTGGTCCACGGCCTCTGGTCCCGTGACTACAAGAGCATGATCGACCAGATGAAGTCGCTGGGCTACAACACCATCCGGCTGCCGTACAGCGACGACATCTTCAAGAGCAGCACGGTGCCCAACAGCATCGACTTCTCCAGCGGCAAGAACGCCGACCTGCAGGGGCTCAACTCGCTTCAGGTCCTGGACAAGATCGTCTCGTACGCCGGTCAGGACGGCCTGAAGGTCATCCTCGACCGGCACCGGCCGGACTCGGGCGGGCAGTCGGCGCTCTGGTACACGAGTGCGGTCCCGGAGTCGACGTGGATCGACAACCTCAAGGCGCTGGCCACCCGTTACAAGGGCGAAACCGCCGTGGTGGGCATCGACGTGCACAACGAGCCGCACGATCCTGCCTGCTGGGGCTGTGGGGACGAGACGAAGGACTGGCGGCTGGCCGCCCAGCGGGCCGGGAACGCGATCCTGTCCGTCAACCCCGAGCTGCTGATCTTCGTCGAGGGCGTGCAGACGTACGACGGCGTGTCGGGCTGGTGGGGCGGCAACCTGATGGGTGTCGCGCAGTACCCGGTGCAGCTCGACGTCGCGAACCGGGTCGTCTACTCCGCCCACGACTACGCGACCAGCGTGGCCCAGCAGAGCTGGTTCAGCGACCCGAGCTTCCCGGACAACATGCCCGGGATCTGGGACAAGTACTGGGGCTACATCTTCAAGCAGAACATCGCCCCGGTGTGGGTGGGCGAGTTCGGGACCACGCTCCAGTCCACGGTCGACCAGAAGTGGCTGGCCGCGCTGGTCGCGTATCTGCGGCCCACGGACACCTACGGTGCCGACAGCATCTCCTGGACCTTCTGGTCCTGGAACCCCAACTCCGGTGACACGGGCGGAATCCTGAAGGACGACTGGTCGACCGTGGACACCGTCAAGGACGGGTATCTGGCGAGCATCAAGGCGGCCGGCTTCCCCAGTACCGGGGACGGGGGAGGTGACGACGGCGGCGGCGATGACGGTGGCGGAGACACCACGGCGGCCTGCAGTGCGGCCTACAAGGTCAGCAGTGACTGGGGCAGCGGCTTCAACGCCGACGTGACCGTGACCAACACGGGGGCGACCGCGCTCACGTCCTGGAAGGTGACGTGGACGTGGAGCGGCTCGCAGCAGGTCACGAACATGTGGAACGCGACCTACACGCAGAGCGGGGCGACGGTCGTCGCCTCGAACAGCGCTTACGCCGGGAGCGTGGCGGCGGGCGGTTCGGCGAGCTTCGGGTTCTCGGGTGCGCCCGGAGGCGGGGACGTGCCGGAGCTGACCTGCACGGCGGCATGAGCTGAGCCGCACGGCGACATGAGCGAAGGGCGCCCGGCGTGGTGACACGCCGGGCGCCCTTGCTGACGTACGGGTTGCGTGGTTTCCGCGGGTTCCGTGGGGTCCGTTACCGACGTACGGACTCCGTGGGAGAAGCGGTTACAGGTTCTCGATCACGTAGTCGACGCACTTCGTCAGCGCCTCGATGTCCGACGGCTCGATCGCCGGGAACATCGCGACGCGCAGCTGGTTGCGGCCCAGCTTGCGGTACGGCTCGGTGTCCACGATGCCGTTGGCACGCAGCACCTTGGCGACCGCGGCGGCGTCGACCTCGTCCGAGAAGTCGATCGTGCCGATGACCTGCGAGCGCTTGGCCGGGTCGGTGACGAACGGGTTGGCGTACTTGACGTCCTCGGCCCAGCCGTACAGCGTCCGCGAGGAGGTGGCGGTGCGGCGCACCGACCAGTCCAGGCCGCCCTGGCCGTTGATCCACTCCAGCTGCTGGTTCAGCAGGAAGAGCGTGGCGAGGGCCGGGGTGTTGTACGTCTGGTTCTTGCGGGAGTTGTCGATCGCCGTGGGGAGGCTGAAGAACTCCGGGACGTGGCGGCCGGACGCGTGGACGCGCTCGGCGCGCTCGATCGCGGCCGGGGAGAAGATGCCGATCCACAGGCCGCCGTCGGAGGCGAAGGACTTCTGCGGCGCGAAGTAGTAGACGTCGGTCTCGGCGATGTCGACCGGGAGGCCGCCCGCGCCGGAGGTGGCGTCGACCAGGACCAGCGCGCCCTCGTCGGCGCCCGCGACCCGCTTGATCGGGGCGGCGACACCGGTCGAGGTCTCGTTGTGCGTGAAGGCGTAGACGTCGACGCCCGCCTCGGCCTCGGGCTCGGGGTGGGTGCCCGGGTCGGAGGAGATGACGGTGGGCTCGGCGAGCCACGGGGCGAGCTTGGCGGCCTTGGCGAACTTGGAGCTGAACTCGCCGAAGCTGAGGTGCTGCGACTTGTTCTCGATCAGGCCGTGGGTCGCGATGTCCCAGAAGGCGGTGGAGCCGCCGTTGCCGAGGACGACCTCGTAGCCGTCCGGGATCTGGAACAGCTCGCTGATGCCCTCGCGCACCTTGCCGACCAGGTTCTTGACCGGGGCCTGGCGGTGGGAGGTGCCGAGCAGGGACGTACCGGTGGCGGCCAGGGCGTCCAGCGCCTCCACCCGCACCTTGGAGGGACCCGCGCCGAATCGACCGTCCGCGGGCTTGATGTCAGCAGGAATCTGGATCTCAGCCACGGTGCGGAGCCTAGTCGCTCGGCGAAACCGGACGGAAACGTGTCCGTCGGATGAGACGGCCGCGCCACCCTGGACCGGTGAAGATCTGCAGACGATCTATGCAGATCTGCCTGCGGAGATCTGCAAGTCACGGGCCTGGTCGTCACTGTCAGTGGTCGGATGCATGCTGGAGTCATGGCTGATCTGGAGGCGGAGCTGCGGCGGGCCGTCCGGGGGGACGTCGGGTTCGACGTCACCTCCCGGGCGCTGGTGACCATGGACGCGTCGAACTACCGGCGTGTCCCGATAGGAGTGGTCGCCCCTCGCGATGTTGACGACGTGGCGGCCGTGCTGGAGGTGTGCCGGGCGCGCGGGGTGCCGGTGGTGGCACGGGGCGGCGGGACGTCCATCGCGGGACAGGCCACGGGCACCGGGGTGGTGCTGGACTTCACTCGGCACATGAACCGCCTGGTGTCCCTGGACCCGGATGCGCGCACGGCCGTCGTCCAGCCGGGGCTGGTGCTCGACCGGCTCCAGGAGGCGGCCGCCCCGCACGGCCTGCGCTTCGGCCCGGACCCCTCGACGCACAGCCGGTGCACGCTCGGCGGGATGATCGGCAACAACTCCTGCGGCTCGCACTCGGTGGCGTGGGGGACGACGGCGGACAGTGTGCGGGAGCTGTCGGTGGTCACCGCGCGGGGGCGGCGGCTGCGGCTCGGGCAGGGGTGGGCGGGGGCGCCGGAGGGGCTGCGCGCCCTGGCGGAGGGCGAGCTGGCGCGGCTGCGGACCGGCTTCCCGGAGCTGCCCCGCCGTATCTCCGGGTATGCGCTGGACGCGCTGCTGCCCGAGAAGGGCGCCGACGTGGCCCGCTCCTTCTGCGGCTCGGAGGGCACGCTCGGCGTGCTGACGGAGGCGGTGGTGGGGCTCGTGCCGCTGCCCCGCGCGCGTGCGCTGGCCGTGCTGGGGTACGCCGACGAGAGCGCGGCCGCCGAGGCCGCGGCAGGACTGCTGCCCCACAAGCCGCTCACGGTGGAGGGCATGGCGGCGGACCTGGTGCCGCCCGCGGCCCAGCTGCCCCGGGGCGGGGCCTGGCTGTTCGTGGAGACGGGCGGCGACACGGAGGGGGAGGCACGCGCGCGTGCGGAGGCGATCGTGCGCGCCGCCGATGTCCTCGACTCCCTGGTGGTGACGGACCCCGCGGGGCAGCGCTCCCTGTGGCGGATCCGGGAGGACGCGAGCGGCACGGCGACGCGGATGCAGGACGGCACGGAGGCCTGGCCGGGCTGGGAGGACTGCGCGGTGCCGCCCGCCCGGCTCGGGGCCTACCTGCGGGACTTCCGGGGGCTGCTGTCCGACCACGGCCTGCGCGGCACGCCGTACGGGCACTTCGGGGACGGCTGCATCCACGTCCGCATCGACTTCGACCTGCTGACGGAGGCGGGCATCGGCCGCTTCCGCCGTTTCTCGGAGGAGCTGGCCGAACTGGTGGTGGCGCACGGCGGTTCGCTGTCCGGGGAGCACGGGGACGGTCAGGCGCGCGCGGAGCTGCTGCCGACGATGTACGGCGCGGAGATGGTGACGCTCTTCGAGCGGGCCAAGGGCGTCTGGGACCCGGACGACCTGCTGAACCCCGGGATGCTGGTGCGCCCCGCGCCCCTGGACGCCAACCTCCGCTTCTCCGTCCTGCCGCGCGAACCCGTCGACGTGGCCTTCGGCTACCCGGCGGACGGCGGCGACTTCGCGGCGGCGGTGCGGCGCTGCGTGGGTGTGGCGAAGTGCCGTACGACTGTGGTGTCCGGCGCGTCCGTCATGTGCCCGTCGTTCCGGGCGACGGGCGAGGAGGAGCACTCCACGCGCGGGCGTGCCCGGCTGCTGCACGAGATGCTGGCGGGTGAACTGGTCACCGACGGCTGGCGGTCGGCCGAGGTGCGGGATGCGCTCGACCTGTGCCTGTCCTGCAAGGGCTGCCGTTCGGACTGTCCGGTCGAGGTCGACATGGCCACGTACAAGGCGGAGTTCCTCCACCACCACTATGCGGGGCGGCGCCGGCCGGCCGCGCACTACTCCATGGGGTGGCTGCCGGTGTGGCTGCGCTGGACGGCCCGGACGCGCACGGCGGCTGCCGTCAACGCCCTCGCCTCGGTACGGCCGCTCGCCGCGGTGGCCAAGCGGCTGGGCGGGATCGCGCCGGAGCGGGAGATTCCGCGGCTGGCGCGGGAGCCGTTCAGCCGGTGGTGGCGACGGCGGTTCACCCAGCAGGCGCGGCGGGCGGTCGCGGCGGAACGGGCGGCGGCCGGCCGTGCGGTCAGGCGCGAAGGGCCCGAGGAACCGTCGCGGCTCGTCGTCCTGTGGCCGGACACCTTCACCGAGTACCTCTCGCCGTCCGTGGGGCAGGCGGCGGTGCGGGTGCTGGAGGCGGCGGGCCTCACGGTGATCCTGCCGCCGACGCTGCGGATGAAGAAGCGGCCGGTGGGCGACGGCAAGTCGATCGCCCTGAACCCCTTCGCGATCCGGCGCGGCCGCGTCTGCTGCGGCCTCACCTACGTGTCGACCGGCCAACTCGACCGCGCCCGCGCGGTGCTGCGCCGCACCCTGGACCTGATGGCACCGGTCCTGAACAGCGACGTCCCGGTCGTCGTCCTGGAACCGAGCTGCGCGTCGGCCCTGCGCACGGACCTGCCCGAGCTCCTGCACGACGACCCCCGCGCCGCCCGGCTCGCCGCCCGGGTCCTGACCTTCGCGGAAGCCCTGGAGCGCCACGCCCCGGACTGGACCCCGCCCGCGCTGGACCGCCCCGTGGCCGGCCAGACCCACTGCCACCAGCACGCGGTCCTCGGCGACGCCCCCGACCGCCGGCTGCGCCGGGCCGCGGGCCTGACCGGAGACCTGTCCGGCGGCTGCTGCGGACTGGCGGGCAACTTCGGCTTCGAGAAGGGGCATTACGAGGTCTCGGCGGTGTGCGCGGAGGAACAGCTCCTGCCCTCGGTGCGGGAGGCACCGCCCGGCACGGCGGTCCTCGCGGACGGCTTCTCCTGCCGCACCCAGCTGGAGCAACTGGCGGGGGTACGGGGCCGGCACCTGGCGGAGGTGCTGGCGGAGGGGCTGACGGACGGGCCGGCGGAGGCGATGACGGAGCCGATGACGGAGGCGCCGGCGGACGGGCCGGGCGGGCGACGAGGCCGCCGCCGTTGACGGCGGGCTCTCAGTCGGGCGGCCACGGAGCCCATGCCGCCGCTCCGGACGCGGTCCAAGGGGGTTGGCGGGAGCCGTACGAGGCCGTGTTCCCGGGGCACGCCTACGGAACCGTCCCCACCACGCTTCCCGACGGGCGCCCCCTGTTCCGCGACGAGGAGCCCTGGCCGGGCATCTGACTCACGAGGCCCCAATCCACTCTCTCGGACAGCGGTCTTTCCCAGCACTCTGGGACAGTCGTATAACGGGTTCACACACCTGGCGAAGTCCATTACTCTGGACCGAGCAGTACATCGCGATGAACGAACCCCGAGCCGAGAGCCCCCTGGAAGCCCCGTGACCACGCACAGCACCGCTGCCCAGTCCTCACCGGCCCCGGCCGCCTCCGCGACGGGGCACGCGCCGACGCCGGGTGGGGCGCCGCGCCGGTTCGGCTCGCTCGGCCCTGTCGGCCTGGTCCTCGCGGGCGGCATCTCCGTGCAGTTCGGCGGCGCGCTCGCGGTGAACCTGATGCCTCGGGCCGGTGCCCTCGGCGTCGTGACGCTGCGGCTGGTCGTCGCCGCGGTCGTGCTGCTCGCCGTCTGTCGTCCGCGGCTGCGCGGCCACTCGCGCGCCGACTGGGGCACGGTCATCGCCTTCGGTATCGCCATGGCCGCCATGAACGGGCTCTTCTACCAGGCCGTCGCCCGAATCCCGCTGGGACTGGCCGTCACCCTCGAGGTCCTGGGCCCGCTCGCGCTCTCCGTCCTCGCGTCCCGCCGGGCGGTGAACGTGATCTGGGCGGGCCTCGCCCTAGGCGGTGTCTTCCTGCTCGGCGGCGGAGGCTTCGACAGCCTTGATCTCGTGGGCGTGGCCTTCGCGCTCGGCGCCGGCGCCATGTGGGCGGTGTACATCGTCTTCAGCGCGCGTACGGGACGCCGCTTCCCGCAGGCCGACGGGCTTGCGCTGGCCATGGCCGTCGGGGCCCTGCTGTTCCTGCCGCTGGGCATCGCGGAGTCGGGCACGAAGCTCGTCGACCCGGTCACACTGGGCCTCGGGGCGGGCGTCGCCATGCTCTCGTCCGTCCTGCCGTACACCCTCGAACTGATCGCACTGCGGCGTCTGCCCGCCTCCACCTTCGCGATCCTGATGAGCCTGGAACCGGCCCTCGCGGCACTCGCCGGTTTCCTGGTCCTGCACCAGGCGCTGTCCGCCACTCAGGCGCTGGCGATCGCGCTGGTCATCGGGGCGAGCATGGGGGCTGTGCGGACGCAGGTGGGGCGCGGGAAGGCGAAGGGGCTGGACGACGCGGCCCAGGACCCCGCCCTCTGACGCGAGGCGTTCTCTTACGCCTGGCCGTCCGCGTCGGACTCCTCCGGCTGCTCCGCCCCGGGCGGCTGCTCGACGACGAACGAGCCCTTACCGCGCACGGTGATGACGAGCCCGCGTTCCCGGAGCTAGTGCGCGGCTCGTCGTGCGCGGCCCATCCGCGAAACCGACGGCCGAAAATCAATGCAAGCACGCTTGCTTGTTTCTTGGTGCGCTGCCATGCTCCGGGGCACACATCGACGTGCCCCGAGGGGAGCGCACCGTGTCCGAACCCGCCGCCGTGCTGGACGACTTGCGTGCCGAAGGCGATGAACTCGACCGACTCGTCGGAGGGCTGAGCGGCCAGAAGTGGGCCTGGATGACCCCTGCGCCACGTTGGACCATCGCCCACCAGATCGCCCATCTGGAGTGGACCGACCGCATGGCGGTGCTCGCCGTCACCGACCCGGACGGCTTCGCCGGCGAGGTCGCGAAGGCGTTGGCCGCTCCGGACACCTTCGTCGACCAGGCGGCCGAAGCGGGCGCCGGGCTGCCCCACACGGAGCTGCTCGCCCGCTGGCGCGCCGGGCGCGAAGAGCTGCAGCTGGCGCTGCGCGCCGCCCCGCCCGGGGAGCGTTTCCCCTGGTACGGGCCGCCGATGAGTGCGGCCTCCATGGCGACCGGCCGACTGATGGAGACCTGGGCGCACGGCCAGGACATCGTGGACGGCCTCGGCAGGACCCGTCGGCCCACCGCGCGGCTGCGTCACGTGGCGCGGATCGGGGTACGCGCGCGTGACTTCGCCTTCGCGGTGCGGGGACTGGCCGCCCCGGGCGAGGAGTTCCGCGTCGAGCTCACCGCGCCCGACGAGTCCGGTGAGTTGTGGACGTACGGGCCCGAGGACGCCGTCCAGCGGGTCACCGGGCCCGCGCTCGACTTCTGTCTGCTGGTGACCCAGCGCGCTCATCGCGCCGATCTCGCGGTGCGGGCCGAGGGGCCCGACGCCGACCGGTGGCTGGACATCGCGCAGGCCTTCGCGGGGCCGCCTGGCGGCGGTCGTGCGCCGAAGGGCGCCGCCCGATGACCGGCCCGCTGCGGATAGGCAACGCCTCCGGCTTCTACGGCGACCGGTTCGACGCGATGCGCGAGATGCTGACGGGCGGCCCGCTCTCCGTCCTGACCGGCGACTATCTCGCCGAGCTCACCATGTTGATCCTCGGGCGGGACCGCCTCAAGAACCCCACAGGCGGGTACGCGCGCACGTTTCTGCGGCAGTTGGAGGAGTGCCTCGGGCTCGCGCAAGAGCGCGGTGTGCGGATCGTGGCCAACGCGGGCGGGCTGAATCCGGCCGGGCTCGCCGATGCCGTACGCGCGTTGGCCGACCGGCTCGGCGTCCCCGTCCGCGTCGCACACGTCGAGGGCGACGACCTCGGCAAACGCTTCCCGGGAACCCTCGCCGCGCACGCCTACCTCGGCGGCGCCGGTATCGCCGCGTGTCTGCGCGAGGGTGCGGATGTCGTCGTCACCGGCCGGGTCACGGACGCGGCGCTGGTCAGCGGGCCCGCAGCGGCCCACTTCGGCTGGGGTCCTGACGCCTACGACCGGCTGGCGGGCGCCGTCGTCGCGGGGCACGTTCTCGAGTGCGGCACCCAGGCCACCGGCGGCAACTACGCCTTCTTCGCCGAACACGACATACGCCGCCTGCGCCACCCCGGTTTCCCGGTCGCCGAGATCCACGAGGACGGGTCGTCCGTCATCACCAAGCACGACGGCACCGGCGGCATCGTGGACACCGGCACGGTCACGGCCCAGCTGCTGTACGAGACGTCCGGCGCCCGGTACGCGGGACCCGACGTCACCGTCCGCCTCGACTCCGTACACCTCACGCAGGACGGACCCGATCGCGTACGCATCAGCGGTGTCCGCGGCGAGGCTCCGCCCCCGACCCTCAAAGTCGGGCTCAACCGGCTCGGCGGCTTCCGCAACGAAGTCGTCTTCGTGCTCACCGGACTCGATGTCGAGGCGAAGGCGGCCCTCGTGCGGGATCAGATGGAGGCCGCGTTCGACGCCGCCAAGTCCCGCCCGCGGGAGGTCCGGTGGGAGCTGGCCCGCACCGACCGGCCCGACGCGGACACCGAGGAGACCGCGAGCGCGCTGCTCCGGCTCGTCGTCCGGGACGCCGACCAGGACGCGGTGGGACGCGCGGTCAGCGGCGCCGCCGTCGAACTGGGGCTCTCCGGCTATCCGGGGTTCCATCTGACGGCCCCGCCGGGCAAGGGAGCGCCGTACGGGGTGTTCGAGGCTGCCTACGTCGAGCAGGGCGCCGTGGAGCACCTGGCCGTCCTCCACGACGGACGGCGGATTCCGGTGACTCCGCCCGCCCTCTTCCACGTACTGGAGACCGTGGGCGAGCCCCCGCTGCCCGCGCCGTTGCCCGTCTGCCCCACCACCCGCCGCGCGCCCCTCGGGCTCGTCGCCGGGGCCCGCAGCGGCGACAAGGGAGGCGACGCGAACGTCGGCGTGTGGGCGCGTACCGACGACGCCTGGCGCTGGCTCGCGCACACCCTCACCGTCGAGCGCCTGCGTGAGCTGCTGCCGGAGTGCGCCGGCCTGCCCGTCGCGCGCCATGTGCTGCCGGACCTGCGGGCCCTGAACTTCGTCGTCGAGGGACTGCTCGGCGAGGGCGTCGCCGCCCAGGCCCGCTTCGATCCGCAGGCCAAGGCGCTCGGCGAGTGGCTGCGCTCGCGCCATCTGGAGATACCGGAGGTATTGCTGTGACGGTCCTGGCGTCCGCGCTCGACACCACCGCCCCCGACCACGCCGCCAACCGCGAGGCCATGCTCGCCAGACTCGCCGAGCTCGACACCGAGCACACCAAAGCACTCGCGGGCGGCGGCGAGAAGTACGTCGCCCGGCACCGGAAGCGCGGCAAACTGCTCGCCCGCGAGCGCATCGAGCTGCTGCTCGACCCGGACACCCCGTTCCTGGAGCTGTCGCCGCTCGCGGCCTGGGGGAGCGAGTACGCGGTGGGGGCCTCGCTCGTCACGGGGATCGGGGTCGTCGAGGGCGTCGAGTGCCTGATCACGGCCAACGACCCGACCGTACGCGGGGGCGCCAGCAACCCGTGGTCCCTGAAGAAGGCCCTGCGCGCCAACGAGATCGCGTACGCCAATCGGCTGCCCTGCATCAGCCTTGTCGAGTCCGGCGGCGCCGATCTGCCGTCGCAGAAGGAGATCTTCATCCCGGGTGGGGGGATCTTCCGGGACCTGACGCGGCTGTCGGCGGCCGGTATCCCGACCGTCGCCGTCGTCTTCGGGAACTCCACGGCCGGAGGCGCGTACATCCCCGGCATGTCCGACCACGTGATCATGGTCAAGGAGCGCGCGAAGGTGTTCCTCGGCGGGCCTCCGCTCGTGAAGATGGCCACCGGCGAGGAGAGCGACGACGAGTCGCTCGGCGGTGCCGAGATGCACGCGCGCGTGTCCGGTCTCGCCGACTACTACGCGCTCGACGAGCAGGACGCCCTCCGCCGGGCGCGCCGGGTCGTGGCCCGCCTGGGCCACCGCAAGGCGCACCCCGATCCGGGCCCGGCCGCTCCGCCGAAGTACGACGAGGACGAGCTCCTCGGCATCGTCCCCGGCGATCTGAAGATCCCCTTCGATCCGCGCGAGGTCATCGCCCGGATCGTCGACGGCTCGGACTTCGACGAGTTCAAGCCGCTGTACGGGGCGAGCCTGTGCACGGGGTGGGCGACGCTGCACGGCTATCCCGTGGGCATCCTCGCGAACGCGCAGGGCGTGCTGTTCAGCGAGGAGTCGCAGAAGGCGGCCCAGTTCATCCAGCTCGCCAACCAGCGCGACATCCCGCTCCTCTTCCTGCACAACACCACCGGCTACATGGTCGGCAAGGAGTACGAGCAGGGCGGGATCATCAAGCACGGCGCGATGATGATCAACGCGGTGTCGAACTCGCGCGTGCCGCATCTGAGCGTGCTGATGGGGGCCTCGTACGGCGCCGGGCACTACGGCATGTGCGGGCGTGCCTACGACCCGCGCTTCCTCTTCGCCTGGCCCAGCGCCAAGTCCGCCGTCATGGGCCCGCAGCAGCTCGCCGGGGTGCTCTCCATCGTCGCCCGCCAGTCCGCCGCCGCGAAGGGACAGCCGTACGACGAGGATGCCGACGCCGCCCTGCGCGCCATGGTGGAGCAGCAGATCGAGTCCGAGTCCCTACCGATGTTCCTGTCCGGGCGGCTGTACGACGACGGGGTGATCGACCCGCGGGACACCCGCACTGTGCTCGGGCTCTGCCTGTCCGCGATCCACACGGCGCCCGTCGAGGGCGCGCGCGGCGGCTTCGGCGTCTTCCGGATGTGAGGTTCCAGTGATTTCAACCGTGTTGGTCGCCAACCGTGGCGAGATCGCCTGCCGTGTCTTCCGTACGTGCCGTGAGCTGGGAATCCGGACGGTCGCCGTGTACTCGGACGCCGACGAGAACGCCCTCCACGCGCGCGTGGCCGACGCCGCCGTACGGCTGCCCGGGGCGGCGCCAGCCGATACGTATCTGCGCGGCGACCTGATCGTGAAGGCGGCCCTTGCGGCGGGCGCGGACGCCGTCCACCCCGGCTACGGCTTCCTGTCCGAGAACGCCGGCTTCGCGCGGGCCGTACTCGACGCAGGTCTCGTATGGATCGGGCCGCCGCCCGAGGCGATCGAGGCGATGGCGTCCAAGACGCGCGCGAAGAAGCTCATGGGACTCGAGCCGCTCACGCAGGTCACTGAGAACGACCTTCCCGTGCTGGTCAAGGCGGCGGCAGGCGGCGGCGGGCGCGGCATGCGGGTCGTACGGGAACTCGCCGAGTTGGACGGCGCGCTGGAGGCGGCGCGGGCCGAGGCGCTGAGCGCCTTCGGGGACGGCGAGGTGTTCGTCGAGCCGTACGTCGAGGGCGGGCGGCACGTCGAGGTCCAGATCATGGCCGACGCACACGGCACGGTGTGGGCCCTCGGCACCCGCGACTGCTCTCTGCAGCGCCGCCACCAGAAGGTCATCGAGGAGGCCCCCGCGCCGGGACTGTCGCACGAACTCACCGACCAGCTGCACCTGCTGGCCGTCCGTGCCGCGCACGTGACCGGGTACCGGGGCGCCGGCACCGTCGAGTTCCTCGTCGCGGACGGCCACGCGCACTTCCTGGAGATGAACACCCGCCTCCAGGTCGAGCACCCCGTGACGGAAGCCGTGTTCGGAGTCGACCTCGTCGCACTCCAGATCCGGGTCGCCGAGGGCGGGGCGCTGGACGACGAACCGCCACGCGCGCGTGGCCACGCGATCGAGGCCCGGCTGTACGCGGAGGACCCGGCCCGCGACTGGGCCCCGCAGACCGGCGCCCTGCACCGGCTGACCGTGCCCGGCGTCCGCCTGGACACGGGCTACGGCGACGGCGACCCGATAGGCGTCCACTACGACCCGATGCTCGCCAAGGCCGTCGCCCACGCCCCCACGCGCGCGGAGGCGATCCGCAAGCTCGCGGGCGCCCTGGAACGGGCGGTCGTGCACGGCCCGGTCACCAACCGGGACCTGCTCGTCCGCTCCCTGCGGCACGAGGAGTTCACCACCGGCCGCATGGACACCGGGTTCTACGACCGCCACCTGCCGCAGCTGACCGAGCCGGCCCCCGACCCGTACGCCCCGCTGGCCGCCGCCCTCGCCGACGCCCACGGCCGGTCCCGGTTCGGCGCCTGGCGCAACCTGCCGTCGCAGCCGCAGGCCAAGCGGTACGCCATGGCGGGCGAGGAGCACGAGGTCCGCTACCGGCACACCCGTGAGGGGCTGACCGCCGACGGGGTGCGGGTCGTGCGCGCCGACGCGCGTCTGGTCGTACTGGAAGTGGACGGCGTACAGCGCAAGTTCGAGGTGGCGCGGTACGGCGACGACCAGGTTTACGTGAACTCCGCGTCCCTCACAGCCCTGCCGCGCTTCCCCGACCCGGCCGCCCGCCAGGAACCCGGATCGCTGCTCGCGCCCATGCCCGGCACCGTCGTCCGGGTCGCCGAGGGGCTCACCGAAGGCGCATCCGTCACCGCCGGACAACCCCTCCTCTGGCTCGAGGCCATGAAGATGGAGCACAAGATCTCCGCTCCCGCCTCCGGCACGCTCACCGCCCTGCACACCGCCCCCGGCCGCCAGGTCGAGGTCGGCGCCCTGCTCGCCGTCGTATCCGCCGCACCGGAGACAGAGGAGGACCAGTCCTCATGAGCGTCACCCTGGAAACCGAAGAGCACCGCGCCCTGCGCGCCGCCGTGGCCGCCCTCGGCAGGCGCTACGGCCGCGACCACATCACCCGCACCGTCGACGAAGGCACCTACCCCACCGAGCTCTGGCAGGAAGCCGCCAAACTCGGCTACATCGGCGTCAACCTGCCCGAGGAGTACGGCGGCGGAGGCGGCGGCATCGCGGAACTCTCCATCGTCCTCGAGGAGCTGGGCGCCGCCGGCTGCCCGCTGCTCATGATGATCGTCTCGCCCGCGATCTGCGGCACCGTCATCGCCCGCTTCGGCACCGACGAGCAGAAGCGCGCCTGGCTGCCCGGACTCGCCGACGGCAGCCGCACCATGGCCTTCGGCATCACCGAACCCGACGCGGGCTCCAACTCGCACCGCATCACCACCACGGCCCGCAGGGACGGCACGGACTGGGTGCTGACCGGCCGCAAGGTGTTCGTCTCCGGCGTCGACATCGCCGACGCCACACTCGTCGTCGCCCGCACCGAAACTATGTCCGATAAAGAGGGCCCCACAGGCCGCCTCAAGCCGTGCCTGTTCGTCGTACCCCGTGACGCCGAGGGATTTCGGCGGCACCTTATCGACATGGAACTCAAGGCCCCGGAGAAGCAGTTCGAGCTCGTGCTCGACGAGGTGCGGCTGCCCGCCGACGCGCTCGTCGGCGACGAGGACGCCGGGCTGCTGCAGCTCTTCGCGGGCCTCAACCCCGAGCGCATCATGACCGCCGCCTTCGCGATCGGCATGGGCCGCCACGCCCTCGCCCGCGCGGTCGGCTATGCCAAGGACCGCACGGTCTGGCAGGCGCCCATAGGCGCCCACCAGGCCATCGCCCACCCCCTCGCGCAGTCCCACATCGAGCTCGAACTCGCCCGCCTGATGATGCAGAAGGCCGCCCACCTCTACGACGCGGGCGACGACACCGGCGCCGGCGAGGCCGCCAACATGGCCAAGTACGCGGCCGGGGAAGCCTGTGTG
Source organism: Streptomyces sp. NPDC002577 (assembly GCF_053594815.1). Classification (NCBI taxonomy): domain Bacteria; kingdom Bacillati; phylum Actinomycetota; class Actinomycetes; order Kitasatosporales; family Streptomycetaceae; genus Streptomyces; species Streptomyces sp. NPDC002577. The sequence continues at coordinate 23,968 of NZ_JBSFWK010000026.1, forward strand.
AAGGCCGTCGACCAGGCCGTGCACACCCTCGGCGGCAACGGTCTCACCCGCGAGTACGGCCTCGCCTCGCTCGTCACCGCGTCCCGCGTGGCCCGGATCGCCCCCGTCAGTCGCGAGATGATCCTCAACTACGTGTCCCACCAGACCCTCGGGCTGCCCAAGTCGTACTAGACGCGCCCGCCCCGCTGCGGCGCGGGCCCTCACGTCCAAGGAGCCGACATGGTGTTCCACAGTGAGTACGCAGATGTCCCCTCGGTCGAGGAACCCATCCACGACGCCGTCCTCGGCCGCGCCGCGGAACTCGGCGACGCGCCCGCCCTCATCGACGGCGTCGACGGCACCACCCTGTCGTACGCCCTGCTCGACACCTTCCACCGCAGGGTCGCCGCGGCCCTCGCCGAAGCCGGTGTCCGCAAGGGCGACGTCCTCGCCCTGCACGGCCCGAACACCATCGCCTATCCGACCGTCTTCTACGCCGCCACGCGCGCGGGGGCCTCGGTCACCACCGTCCACCCGCTCGCCACCGCCGAGGAGTTCGGCAAGCAGCTGCGCGACTGCGACGCCCGCTGGATCATCACCGTTTCGCCGCTCCTGGACGTGGCGCGGGCCGCGGCCGAACGCGCGGGCGGCGTCACCGAGATCTTCGTCTGCGACCGAGCCGACGGGCACCGGTCGCTGCTCGACATGCTCGGCTCCACCGCACCCGAACCGCACGTCACCATCGACCCGGCCGAGGACATAGCCGCCCTGCCGTACTCCTCGGGCACCACCGGCACGCCCAAGGGCGTCATGCTCACCCACCGCTCCATCGCCACGAACCTCGCGCAGCTCGAGCCGCTCATCCCGATGGGCCCCGGCGACCGCATCCTCGCAGTGCTTCCCTTCTTCCACATCTACGGCCTGACGGCGCTGATGAACGCCCCGCTGCGGCAGGGCGCCACCGTCGTCGTACTGCCCCGCTTCGACCTCGACACGTTCCTCGCGGCCATAGAGAAGCACCGCATCACGGGCCTGTACGTCGCCCCGCCCATCGTCCTCGCACTGGCCAAACACCCGGCCGTCACGCAGTACGACCTGTCGTCGCTGCGCTACCTCATCAGCGCCGCCGCACCGCTGGACGCCGAGCTCGCCCAGGCCTGCTCGCGCCGCCTGGGGCTGCCGCCCGTCGGCCAGGCGTACGGCATGACGGAGCTCTCGCCCGGCACGCACGTCGTCCCGCTCGACGCCGCCGACCCGCCCCCGGGAGCCGTCGGAAAGCTCATCGCGAGCACCGAGATGCGCATCCTGTCCCTCGACGACCCCGGCAAGGACGTCGGCGTCGGCGAACGCGGCGAGATCGTCATCCGCGGCCCCCAGGTCATGAAGGGCTACCTGGGCCGGCCCGACGCCACCGCCGAGATGATCGACGCCGACGGCTGGCTGCACACCGGCGACATCGGCTACGTCGACGCCGACGGCTGGCTGTACGTCGTCGACCGCGTCAAGGAACTGATCAAGTACAAGGGCTTCCAGGTCGCCCCCGCCGAACTCGAGGCACTGCTCCTCACCCACGACGGGATCGCGGACGCGGCCGTCATCGGCGTCTACGACGGGGACAACAACGAGGTTCCCAAGGCCTTCGTCGTACGCCAGCGGTCGGCCGCGGACATCAGCGAGGACGAGGTCATGGCATACGTCGCCGAGCGGGTCGCCCCGTACAAGAAGGTCAGGCGCGTGGAGTTCATCGACGGGGTGCCGCGCGCGGCCTCCGGGAAGATCCTCCGCCGGGAACTGCGGGAGCGGGCGGGGGAGCGACCGTGACGGAACCGGGCAGCGCGCCGGTCACCCGGCACCACGAGCGCGGCATCGCCACACTCACGCTGGACGCGCCTGCGCGGCGCAACGCGCTCTCGGCCGGGCTCGTCGCCGCCCTCACCACCGCGCTCGGGGAGTGCGGCAAGGACGACGACGTACGCGCGGTCGTCCTCACCCATACCGGCAACACCTTCAGCGCGGGCGCCGATCTGCGCGAACCGCCCGAACCCGCCGCCCTGGTGGCGCTCCTCAGGCAGATCGTCGAGCTGCCCAAGCCCGTGGTGGCACGGGTGACCGGACACGCGCGCGCAGGCGGCCTCGGCCTCATCGGGGCGTGCGACATCGCGGCCGCGGGCCCCGAAGCCACCTTCGCCTTCACGGAGGTACGCATCGGGGTCACGCCCGCCGTCATCTCGCTGCCGCTGCTGCCGCGCCTCGACCCGCGCGCCGCCGCCCGCTACTACCTCACCGGTGAGCGCTTCGACGCCGCCGAGGCGGCTCGCGTCGGGCTGTTGACGATGGCGGCCAAGCACGATGTCGACGCGGCGCTCGCGCCCGTGATCGACGGGCTGCGGGGGGCCGCCCCAGGGGCCCTGGCGGAGACAAAACGGCTGGTCACAGCTAGGGTTCTGGAAACCCTCGACCGGGAGGCGGCGGCCCTGACCGCCCTCTCCGCGCGACTCTTCGCGTCCGCGGAGGCCCGCGAGGGGATGACGGCCTTCCTCGAACGACGGGATCCCGTATGGGTGTTGTGACTCCGCCCGGCAGCGCAGTCAGGTTCCCCAAGCAGGACCGCAGCCGCATCACCCGGCAGCGCCTTCTGCAGGCCGCCGTGGCCTGCCTCGCCGAGCACGGCTGGGCGGGTTCCACGGTGTCGGTCGTGGCCGAGCGCGCGGGTGTCTCGCGGGGTGCGGCCCAGCACCACTTCCCCACCCGGGAGGACCTGTTCACGGCGGCCGTCGCATACGTCGCCGAGGAGCGCTCGACGGCCCTGCGGGCGCTGTTCCCGCAGGGCCGGGGGGACGCCCCGGCGGACCGCCGCGTCGTGGTGGCCGCTCTGGTGGACCTCTACACCGGCCCGCTGTTCCGTGCGGCCCTCCACCTGTGGGTCGCGGCCTCCAACGAGGAGCAACTGCGTCCGCAGGTGACGGAGTTGGAGGCCCGGGTCGGCCGCGAGACCCACCACATCGCGGTCGAACTCCTGGCCGCCGACGAGTCCCGCCCCGGCGTCCGCGAAACCGTCCAGGGCCTCTTGGACATGGCCCGCGGCCTGGGCCTCGCCAACCTGCTGACGGACGACGCGGCGCGACGGGAGCGGGTGGTGGCGCAGTGGGCGGCCCTGATCGATGAGGCACTGGACTGAGGGCGCTGGTACCGCTCGTACTGCTGTGGGCAATCGTTCCGCAGGGCGATGGGGGTACCTCCCATGCCCTTGAGGCAATGGGGGAGGGTGGGCACAGCCCACGACGCACAGCGCCCCCTCATGCTGGGGTGCGCACGCCGTCAGCGGGAGATGCCCTCGTACCCCCCGATCTCCTGCGGCCCCCGCGGCCCCGGCCCGACATACCGGGCCGACGGCCGCACCAGCCGCCCCGTCCGCTTCTGCTCCAGAATGTGCGCCGACCACCCCGCCGTACGGGCGCAGGTGAACATCGACGTGAACATGTGCGCCGGCACCTCCGCGAAGTCCAGCATGATGGCCGCCCAGAACTCCACGTTCGTGGCGAGGACCCGGTCGGGGCGGCGGGCGTGCAGCTCCTCCAGGGCCGCCTTCTCCAGGGCCTCGGCGATCTCGAACCGCGGGGCGCCCAGCTCACGCGCCGTGCGCCGCAGCACCCGCGCCCGCGGGTCCTCGGCCCGGTAGACGCGGTGCCCGAAGCCCATCAGCCGCTCGCCCCTGTCGAGGGCGTTCTTCACGTACGCCTCGGCGTCGCCCGTGCGCTCGATCTCCTCGATCATGCCGAGCACGCGCGAGGGGGCACCGCCGTGCAGCGGCCCGGACATGGCGCCCACGGCGCCCGACAGCGCGGCCGCGACGTCGGCGCCGGTCGAGGCGATGACGCGGGCGGTGAACGTGGAGGCGTTCATGCCGTGTTCGGCGGCGGACGTCCAGTACGCGTCCACGGCCGCCACATGCTTGGGGTCCGGCTCGCCCCGCCAGCGGATCATGAACCGCTCGACGACGGAGTGCGCCTTGTCGATCTCACGCTGGGGCACCATCGGCAGCCCCTGCCCGCGCGCCGACTGCGCGACGTAGGACAGGGCCATGACCGCGGCGCGCGCGAGGTCCTCGCGGGCCTCCTCCGCGTCGATGTCGAGCAGCGGTTTCAGGCCCCAGACGGGGGCGAGCATGGCGAGCGCGGACTGGACGTCCACGCGGATGTCGCCGGAGTGCACGGGGATGGGAAACGGTTCTGCGGGCGGCAGGCCGGGGTCGAAGGCCCCGTCGACGAGCAGGCCCCAGACGTTCCCGAACGAGACGTGGCCGACCAGATCCTCGATGTCGACGCCCCGGTAGCGAAGGGCGCCGCCCTCCTTATCCGGTTCGGCGATCTCCGTCTCGAACGCGATGACTCCCTCGAGTCCGGGTACGAAGTCGGACATCAGGCGGCTCCTCACGATGTGTGCGACTGACGGTGTGGACCACCGGAGTCGTTCAGAAGCGGGCTTCGGTGGGCTTCGGAGCCCAGTTCCACGGTCGATTCCGAAAATTCGCGGTCCGGATCGGTCACACCGGTGATGCCCCGTGTGGCTGGCGGTCACCCAACCGATTCGGCAGCAAGGGGACCCTATCCCTTGGTGTCACCTTTGGGGAGACCCTTGGTGCCACCTTTTAGCGGCTCTCGCGGCACTCAGTGCCACATCATCACAGTGCCACTTCGTGCGGCCCCGCGCCTGTTCGGGCGACGCGTCGTGGCCGGGATCCCTGGGTCTCCGGGCCTGACACATCGCTTCGTACGGCAAGATGACCGCGTGAACGACCGTGCCAGCACCGCCAGCACCGCCAGCACCGCCCACGACGCCGATGCCTTCGAGGCCCCCGACCCCGCCGCGATGCGCGCGCACTACCGCGCCCAGGGGTTCGATGTGGCCGACCTCGCCGCGCACCCCATGGACCAGTTCGCGCGCTGGTTCAAGGAGGCCGTGCACGCCGCCGAGCTCGGGGGTATCTACGAACCCAACGCCATGGTCGTCTCCACGGCCGACGCGCAGGGACGGCCGAGCTCCCGTACGGTGCTCCTCAAGCAGTACGACGAGCGGGGATTCGTCTTCTACACCAACTACGAGTCCCGCAAGGGCCGCGACCTGGCGGCCAACCCGCACATCGGCCTGCTCTTCCCCTGGCACCCCATGGCCCGCCAGGTCGTCGTCACCGGCACGGTCACCCGTACCGGCCGCGGCGAGACCGCCGCGTACTTCCGCACCCGCCCGCACGGCTCCCAGCTCGGCGCCTGGGCCAGCGCCCAGTCCTCGGTGATCGCCTCCCGCGCCGAGCTCGACGCCGCGTACGAGGAACTCCACACCCGCTACCCGGAGGGCGAGCGGGTCCCGGTGCCGCCGCACTGGGGCGGCTTCCGCGTCTTCCCGGAGACCATCGAGTTCTGGCAGGGGTGCGAGAACCGGCTGCACGACAGGCTGCGCTATGTCTACCGCGAGGACGGCACCTGGCGGATCGAACGACTCAGCCCCTGACCGGACGGCTCAGTCGCTGAACGGCCGATCCACGCCGAGCCGGTTCAGGAACGGTTCGACGGCCGTGCGCCACGCCTCGGGCTGGTCGTAGTGGACGAGGGGGCCGGCGTCGGCCACCTCGGCATACTCGCCCTTCGGCAGGACCCGCACCATCTCCTGGGCCTCGGCCCGGCCGAGCTCCCCGTCGAGTCCGCGCACGACGAGCGCGGGGCACTCGACCTGTGCGAGCTCCTCCCAGTGCGCGTCGTGGACCCAGGTCTCACGGGTCCTCAGCATCTGCTCGGGGTCGAAGACGGGCCGCCAGCCGTCGGGGGACTCGGCCATCGCCTCGGCGTAGAACTCGCCGCGCGACGGACTGGGGCGCTCCACCCAGGGATCGTCCTCACCGAACCACTTGCGTACGTCGGCGAGGGTCGCGAAGGGGACGGGCCAGGCCTTGAACCAGCTCTCCCACTCGCGCTGCGACGCCGCGCCGAACGCGGAGGCGCGCATGTCGCAGATGATCAGGCCGCGCACCAGGTCGGGGCGGCGGGCGGCGAGCTGCCAGGCGGTCAGGGCGCCCATGGCGTGGCCGATGAGGACGGCGGGGGCGAGATCGAGCTGGACGATGGCCGCCTCGGCGTCCTCGACGTAGACCTCGCGGGTGTAGGGGCCCTCGGCGGGCTTGTCGCTCCGGCCGTGGCCGCGCTGGTCGAGTGCGACCGCGCGATGCCGTTCGGCGAGCCAGCGGGCGCTGGACGCCCAGTGCGAGGCGCGGCCCATGAGGCCGTGGAGTAACAGCACGCCGGGAACACGCTCGACCTCTCCCGTCTTCTTGGGAGGATCGGCGAACTCCCAGGCGGCGAGGCGTACGCCGCCCGCTCCCGTCACGTCGATGCGCACCATGGTCTGGCACCCCCCTTGTGTGTCTGCCGGCCCGGTCACGGTGTGTCTGGCGGTCGTGTCGCGTCAGGCCCGAGCGGCTCGAGCCGTATCACCGTACGGGCACACTATCGAACCTTCATTCGAAAATGTGCCATTTGTCGCCAACACCCCTCTTTCGGGTGACCGCTCCCAAGGATTGACCGGCGCGGCCGAGGGGAGATCTTCAGCGGGAGGCGGACCGCTCGGGGATACCGGTCCGAAGGGGGACGACCCTGAGAGCTCGGGGCTCCGGGTCGAAACAGGGGGAGACAGGCCCCGGCGCCGATCGGCGCCGGGGCCCTCCGTCTGTATGCGGCACATCACTGCGCCCCCTCCCGACCGGGCTGCCCGACCCGGTCCGACTGCGGCCCGACCCGGTCCGAGACGATCAGGACCTCACGTCGTGTACCTCACGACAGCCTGGCACGCAAAAGGTCCGGCCGCTGCCATTCCGCCCACTGAATCTTGGATTCGGGTGGATGTCTGAATATCACCGATTTCACGCCGGTGTCCCGGCGATTTCGCGTCGGCTTCGCGCTGACTTCCCGCCGACTTCGCGGTGGTGGTCCCAGGCGGCGCTGCCCGCCTCAGCGGTTCAGCGCTTCGCGACGAACACGTGCGAGGCGATGCCCGCGTCCAGCTCCGCCGCCTCGCCACTGCTGCCCACCAGCACTCCGCCGGGGGACTCCGTCACGCTCACCACGGAACCGGGCTGCACACCCGCGCGCCGCAGCGTGTACATCAACTGCGCGTCCGTCTGGATCGGTTCCCCGATGCGGCGCACCACGACCGTCTTGCCGTCGCTGCCCGGGTCCAGATCGGCCAGGGACACCATGCTCTCGTCCAGGAACGGGTCCGCGTGATCCTTCTCGCCGAGCTCCTCCAGACCCGGGATGGGGTTGCCGTACGGCGACTCGGTCGGGTGGCGCAGCAGCTCCAGGACGCGGCGCTCGACCGCCTCGCTCATCACGTGCTCCCAGCGGCAGGCCTCCGCGTGCACCTGCTCCCACTCCAGGCCGATCACGTCGACCAGCAGGCACTCCGCGAGCCGGTGCTTGCGCATCACGCGCGTCGCCAGTCGGCGGCCCTCGTCCGTGAGCTCCAGATGGCGGTCGCTGGCGACCGACACCAGCCCGTCGCGCTCCATTCGCGCCACCGTCTGGCTGACCGTCGGACCGCTCTGGTCGAGCCGCTCGGCGATCCGGGCGCGCATGGGGACCACACCTTCCTCTTCCAGCTCGAGGATGGTGCGGAGATACATCTCCGTGGTGTCGATCAGTCCGGACATACGTGCCCCTCGTTAGCTCTGCCAGTGGCTCGACGGCTCACCGGCTTGTGCGCTGGCCCTGACTCAATTCTGACGCATCCCACCGACAACCGTGCCGCGCCGGGAAAACCACGCGCTGGGACGCGCGCGCTGGAGTGCGCCGTGCGCGCCTCGCTTCTGCCGCCCGGAACGGGCCGCGCATCGGGGGCATGGGACGGTGCCGTGTACCGACGGCCCGGCCCCGCAACCGTACCGGCCGGACACGTCTTGACACGCCACCGACCGGGACAGCACCGTGAGGCCCGACACGGCGGAGGGCAGCCGCCGAAGAGCGCTCGCGGGACGGACGGGGAGCAACGCTGATGAGCGACGGAACCGACAGCAGGCCGGCCGGACAGCACGGCGACAGCGACACCACGTTGGCCGGGCGGTACTTCGACGCCGCCATCGGCATGCTGCAGCAGGTCCGCGACGCGGAGACGGCCAACATCGCGGCCGCGGGCACCCTCATCGCCGACACCGTCGCCGACGGCGGCCGCCTCTTCGCCTTCGGCGCCGGCCACTCCTCGCTCTCCGCCCAGGAACTCGTCTACCGAGCCGGCGGCCTCGCCCTGATGAACCTCCTCGCCGTCCCCGGCACCCTCGGCGTCGACGTCATGCCCGCCACCCTCGGCTCCGCCCTGGAACACGTCGAAGGACTCGCGAGCGCCGTACTCGACGCAGGCCCGGCCCGCGCCGGCGACACCCTCGTGATCATCTCCCTCTCCGGGCGCAACACGCTCCCCGTCGAGATGGCCATGCACGCCCGCACCCTCGGCCTGCGCACCATCGGCGTGACCTCGGTGGCGTACGCGAGCGAGACGAAGTCCCGGCACACGTCCGGCACCTACCTCAAGGACCACTGCGACATCGTCATCGACAGCAAGATCGCCATCGGCGACGCCGTACTGAGCGCCGAAGGCATCGAGGCGCCCTTCGCCCCCGCCTCCGGCGTCGTCACCAGCGCACTCCTCCAGGCCGTGATGGCCACAGCCGCGGGCGAACTGGCCGCCCGCGGCATCGACCCCCCGCTGCTGCGCTCGGCCAACGTCGACGGCGGCGCCGAATGGAACGCGCGCGTATTCACCGAGTACGCGGACCGGATCTTCTACCGGTACTGAGCTCTGCCGGCACCGAGCTCCACCGGCCCCGAGCTCTACCGGTTGCTCCCGCTGTCCAGGACCCGCGCCAGATCCAGCGCCGCCGCGATCCGTACGGCGACGCTCTCCGCGTACATCGCATCCGCCCGCTCGAACGCGGACCGGCTACCGCCCCGCAGAAACGTCACGGCCCCCAGCGTCCGCCCCCGGCTGCGCAACACCGCACACAACGCATGCACCGCATCGTCCGGCCACCGCCGCTCCATGGCCCACTCCCGCGCACGCTCAGGAGCCGACGCACCCGCACTCGCCCGCACCGACCCCGCGCGCTCCACACACTGCAGCGCCGGATGCCCCTCCCGGTAACGCACCGGCAACCCCGCCCCCGGCGCCGGCATACTCGGCCCCGGCGCACCGGCAGGCGTCGCCGTCACCCGCACCAGACGCACCGGCTCCCCACCCGCACCCGGCTCACCCGCCACCGGATCACCCACCACAAGATCGATCAGCGCATGATCGGCGAACCCCGCCAGCGCGAAGTCCAACTGGATCGTCGCCGCCTCCGCCGGATCCTCACACTCCCCGGCCGCCCGCGCCGCACGATGCAGCTGGTTCGCCCGGAACCGCAACAGCGCCGCCTCCTGCTCCGCCTGCTTCGACTCCGTCACGTCCTGGAACAGCCAGCCCACCCCCAGCGGCACCGGCTCCTCCGCCAACGGCGACGACAGCCGCAGAAACCCGCTCCGCCAGCACCGCCGCCGCTGACCGTCCGGCGTACGCACCGTCACCCACATCTCCGCAGGCGCAGGCGGCGTGCCCTCCGCCAGCACATGCGTCAGAGCGCTCTCCAGTTCCTCCGCGCCCTGCCCGAGCAGCTCACCGAGCGGCCGCCCCAACGGCGCCGTACGCCCCGAACCCAGCGCCCGCGCCGCATGCGCATTGACCAGCGCAGGCCGCAGATCCGCATCCACCAGCACGACACCCCACGACGCGTCCTCGAACAACGCCTCGCTCAGAGCGATCGACCGCTCCAGATCGATCTGCGCATGCACCTCGCTGAACGCGCAGTACACCCCGGCCGGCTTCCCGTCCTGCCCGCGCACCGCGGCCGACTGCGTCCGTACGAGCACCCGCCCGCCGTCCTTCGTCAGCAACGCGAACTCGTGCACCTGCCGCCCCGGTGCCTGCATCGCCGACAGCAGCCGCCCCTCGACCTCCTCGGCATCAGCCGCCCGCACGGCCCACCCCGCAAGACCCCGCCGCCCGACCGCCTCCGCGGCCGACCAGCCCAGAATCCGCTCGGCCTCACGGTTCCAGTGCGTCACCACACCGTCCGCGTCGAACGCGCACAACGCCGCGTCCATGCCGTCGAGCAGCGCCGCAAGAAGATCCGAACCATCCCGCTCGGGCTCCGGAGGCCCCAGCTCGTCCGTGGTCCCACTACGCCGGGAAGCACTCACCTGGCACCCCCTGCAGGCCGTGTCTGCGTGTACCGCGCTGTGTAGTGCTGTGCTCACTGCGATGCGTCGCGCCCAACGTGTACCGCATCACGGATCATTCAACTCGAACGTGACCCAGCACACATAGAGTTCCCGGGAAATCGTTGCGGGCTGGAGACAGGCTGGAGATTCGACGGCCGGAATCCACCGGAACCCTGCCGTCACGAACATCTCGGAAAATCCCTTGAGGCTCCCCCCGGACGGTGCCTAGTGTGGCGCTTACACGGAAAGGAGGTGGTTCGGCAGATGTATGCATACCGGACGCGTGAGGTGGCTGCGGGCTAGCGGCCCGTCACCACACCGAGTGCGGTGCCGGACCAGCACGCGAGCTGAGCGTGCAGCCGGCCAAATCCACGCAGTCACCCGACCCGCGGGCCGCCGGTACGTCCGGCCGGCTCCCTCCTCGGAGGGACCATGGCCCGCGGGTCGTCTGCGTTCCGGGCCGGGTGCCTTTCCCGCCCGCCGGCGGCGATCAGAGCTGGTACGGCCTGCGCTGTGTCAGGCCGTACTTCGACGCGATGGCGTTCCAGAGTGCGGCGGCCTTGGTCTTCTGCGTGGTGGCCGTGCCGCTCGCGCGGTCGCCCTCGCGCTGGTTTGCGGTGACGCGGGCCTGGCCCTTCCTGCAGCCCTTCTTGCCGGCGACGTCGTCGGCCCATGCGGCGTAGTGGTTGTCGGCGGAGGCGGAGGCCTTCCAAGCGCTGTTGAGGGCGCTGGTCAGCTGGGCGTTGCCCGGGAGCTCGTCGACGGAGAGCTGCGCGAGGCGTGTCACGAGGTCGTTGCGCTGCTTCGCCGCGTTCCGCAGTTCGGTGGCGGCCTGGCCGAGGTTGTTGCAGGCACGGACGTCGGCGACGGCCTTGACCACCGCGTCGCGGCTGTTGTTGCTGTCGGCGAGCAGCTTGTCGAGTGCGACCGCCTGGTCCCTGGCGGGGTCGGCGGTCGCTGACGCGGACTCGCCGGCGGGTGCCGTCGCGGAGACGGTCTTGCTGTCGTCCTTCGTGTCGTCGCCGCCACCGGCGAGGAGGGCGCCCGCGCCGATGCCGAGGACCGCGATGCCGATGCCGGCGGCTGCGATGAGGGGCAGCTTCGAGCGCGTACGGCCGTTGCCGCCGCCGTCGGGTGCCTGGTGCGTGGCGGCGTACCCGCCGGTCTGCGGTGTGGCCGCACCGTAGTGGCCCGCCGCGGCCGTCGGCGGCTGGAAGCGGGGCAACTGCTGCGTGGCCGCGGGCCCTTCGGGCTCCGGGTCGGTTCGGAAGAGGTTGTCGAACTCGGCAGGGGGCGCCTGCCGGTCGTCAGGAGCACCGGGCCGGATGCCGTACGGGGCGCCGGGCGGCGGTGCGGGCACGGGGGCGATGTACTGCGTGGGCTGGCTGTCGGGTGCGGTCCCGGGGGCCGCGTCGTTGCGAGGCACGCGCCCGAGGTACTGGGTGGCGTCGGCGGCGACCTCGGGCGGCAGCGCGCCGGGGGCCACGGGTGGGATGTACTGCGTGGCGCCTTCGTCGAAGTTCCCGGGCGTTCCGGCCTGGGCTCCAGCGCCCGCGACAGGCGGGATGTACTGCGTCGCCTGGGCGGCCGGATCGCCGGCGGGCGGGAGGGGTGCGCCGGTCTGTCCGGTGGGGGGCGGCGGAGTGCCGTGCCCGTAGGGCGGCTGGGGGCCGCTGGCATGCCCGGATCCGGTGGTGGGGGCAGCGGCCCCCGGACCTGCTTCGGGGCCACTGGCGGGCAGTGTCGTGCCGTAGCCCGTCGGCTGGGCCGGAAGCGCGCCGCCGTATCCGCCGGCCCCGCCGTATCCGGCAGCCGGCGGCAGCGGCGCACCCGCGGTGCCCTGGTCAGCGGTCGGGAAGGCGTTCGGCGGGGGCAGCGGTGCGGGACCGCCCCCCGGCTGCTGAGCTCCCGGGAACTGCCCGCCGGAGTGCTGTGCGCCCGGGTAAGGGGCGACCCCCGGCTGCTGCGGAGGCTGTGTAGCGTCCCAAGGTGCCGGGGCCGAGGCGGCGGCACCCGGAGCTGCTCCCCAGCCCGGTGCGCCTCCGTAGGGACCTCCCGGTGCCCCGGCGCCGGGGGCACCCTGGCCCGCGGTCGCTCCCCACTCGTATCCGGACGAACCAGGCGCCGGTGGGGCGGCTGGTGCCTGCCCCGGTCCCCACGGCTGGCCCCAGGGGTCGCCTCCGGCCGGAGCCGTCTGGTCGCTCGCGGTGCCCGGGAGCAGCGGCTCGCCGCCGTCAGCGGGCAGCACGATGCCTTCTCGCACGGGCCGCGCCGCGGGAAGACGCGGCTCCTCGCCCTGTCCGCTCTGCGTCACCGGGACTCCTACGACTGGGGTACTTACGGAATCGTCGGTTCACGCTACCGGGTGGCCGCTCGGCGATGCCATGCAGCTCAGGACGTTACTGCGGCCACAGTGACCGCAGTAACAAAACCTGCGGGCCCGGCGCTGTATACGCCCCCCTTCGCGCCCCGCCATGCGCCCGCTCGGTCCCGTCAGGCGGCACCTGCCCCGGTACGTTCCGCCCGCGCCGTCGCCGCCGTGCCCCTCACGCCGCCTGCAGTTCCAGCCGTGCTCCGAACTCCCGCACCGCAGGCTCGTCGCGGTACGGCGCCAGTCGCTCCTGGAAGTCGTCGAGGTACTCCGCGCCCCGGTTCGACCGCAGTCCGCCGAGCAGTTCGATGGCCCGCAGCCCGGTGTGGCAGGCCTGCTCGACCTCGCGTTTCTGCACCTGTGCCGTCGCCAGGAGCACCAGGCCGATCGCGCGGCGCCGCACGCGTGACTGCGGGTGCCTGGCGAGGGACTCCTCGGCCTGCCGGGCGGCGGCGTCCGGCTGCCCCAGGTCGCGGTGGCAGTGCGCCAGTTCGTCGGCCAGATACGCCTCGTCGAAGTGCGCGATCCACGCCGGGTCGTCGCCGGAGGCGGGATCGGCCTGCTCCATCGCCGAGACGGCCTTGCCGATCACGGCCTGGGCGGCCCGCGCGTCCCCCAGCAGGGCGTGTCCGCGGGCTTCGGCGGCGTAGAACATGGCCTGTGCGCGCGGTGTGACCCGGCCGCGGGCGCCCTCCTGTGCGGCGCGTGCGAGCTGTGCGATCTCGCGGGGGTTGCCGAGCTGGGCCGCGAGGTGGCTCATGGACGCGGCCAGGACGTATCCGCCGTAGCCGCGGTCGCCGGCCGCCTGTGCGAGGCGCAGGGCCTGGATGTAGTAGCGCTGGGCGAGCCCCGGCTGGCCGGTGTCGATCGCCATGTAGCCGGCCAGCTCCGTCAACCGGGCGACGGTGGCGAAGAGTTCGCGCCCGACCGCCTCTCGGTACGAACCGGCCAGCAGTCCGGAGACGACGCTGTTGAGGTAGTGGACGACGACCGGCCGTACGTGTCCGCTGCCGTACTGGTGGTCCAGGTCCACCAGCGCCTGGGTCATCGAGCGCACGGCGGCGACGTCGGCGGGCCCGACGCGCGGCCCGGCGGCCCGGGCGACCTGCAGGTCCGGCGCGGAGATCAGCCAGTCCCGGCTGGGCTCGACGAGCGCGGACGAGGCGACGGACGAGCCGGACAGGAAGTCCCGGCGCCCCACGTCGCTGCGGTACAGCTCGCAGACCTGCTCGATGGCGCCGAGGACGGTCGGTGAGAACTGCAGCCCGACGCCGGCCGCCAGGTTCTTGCCGTTGGCCATGCCGATCTCGTCGATCGTGACGGTCCTGCCGAGCTTGCGTCCGATCGCCTCCGCGATGATCGCGGGCGCTCGTCCGCGCGGCTGCTGCCCGCGCAGCCAGCGGGCCACCGACGTCTTGTCGTACCGCAGGTCGAGCCCGTGCTCCGCGCCGCACATGTTGACGCGGCGGGCGAGGCCCGCGTTGGAGCAGCCGGCTTCCTGGATGAGCGCCTGCAGCCGTTCGTTCGGCTGCCGCGCGACGAGAGGCCTTGCGGCCATGGCGTGTACCCCCTGCTTTCTGCGGTTCGCCTCCGGCGCGCCCCTTCGGCTCACTCGCTCTGTGGCTACGGTGCTTGCCTGCCCGTGCGCCGGAAAGTCGTGTCCGCGAAGATCAATGCCCCACGAACGAACGGAAGATGCGGGATATGGGAGATATGCCGGGGTAAGTGCGGTTGCACCCCACGGCTGCCTACCCGTCCCCTGGCGCCGATCCTCATACGCGCCCCGGCCGTGCACCCGTGCGCCCCGAATGAAGGAACGATGCGCCGATGTGCCGGGTGTGGCGGCCGTAACCCTTGCGGATGAACGGAGTTGAGGCCGTCGTGGATGAGATGACCATCGGAGTGACGTCAACCGCGCAGATCCCCAAGCAGCGCGGAGCAGCCCACGACACGGCACGTGGCACCTCGCTGCTGGAAGCCGCCGTGAGTTACGCGGAAGAGCGCCACTGGGACGTGTTTCCCGGCACCTGGCTGGAGCCCGTCGAGGGCACTCAGCGGTGCTCCTGTGGTGACCCGGCGTGCGAGGCGCCCGGCGCCCACGCCGCCCGCGAGGACTGGCCCACGCAGGCGACCGGCAGCGCGACCGGCGTGCGCCGCCTGTGGTCGAGGCAGCCCGCGGCATCGATCCTGCTGCCCACAGGGCGCTCGTTCGACGTGCTCGACGTGCCCGAGACCGCCGGCTTCCTGGCCCTGGCCCGCATGGAGCGCATGGGCGCCACGCTCGGCCCGGTGACCCGCACCCCTGACCGCCGGATGCACTTCCTGGTGCAGCCGGGCGGCGCGGCCAAGGTCACCGATCTCGTGCGGAAGCTGGGGTGGTCGCCCCACTCGCTGGACCTCGTCGCCCTCGGCGAAGGCTCCTACGTCGCCGCGCCGCCCACACGGGTCGGCGGGCGCGGGGCCGTTCAGTGGGCCTGCCGCCCCACCGTCTCCAACCGGTGGCTGCCCGAAGCGGAGGAGATCATCTCGCCGGTGGCGTATGCGTGCGGGCGGGACGGCAAGCGCTGAGACCCTGCCCGGCCGAGAGCCGTCGCCGCGACGGAACCTCAGGCTCCCCCCGTATTCTGCTCGCAGAAGCGACGGGAGGCCGGCGAGTGGCAGACGAAGCGGCGGGCGCGCCGGCGGTGCGCGTGCAGGGGCTGTGGAAGCGGTTCGGGGAGCAGATCGCGGTCGCGGGAATCGACCTGGAACTGCCCGCGGGCCGCTTCATCGGCCTTGTGGGCCCCAACGGCGCGGGAAAGACGACCACCCTGTCCATGGTGACCGGGCTGCTGCGCCCCGACCACGGCACCGTCGAGGTCGCCGGCCACGACGTGTGGCGGGACCCGGCCCAGGTGAAGGCCCGTATCGGCGTACTCCCCGAAGGGCTGCGGCTCTTCGAGCGGCTCTCCGGCCGCGAACTGCTCTCCTATACCGGCAGGTTGCGGGGCCTGCCCGGCGCGGAGGTCGACAAGCGCGCCGCCCAGCTCCTCGACGTACTCGACCTCGCGGGGGCCCAGCACAAACTCGTCGTCGACTACTCGACCGGCATGCGCAAGAAGATCGGGCTCGCGGCAGCCCTGCTCCACAACCCCGAAGTGCTCTTCCTCGACGAACCGTTCGAGGGCGTCGACCCCGTGTCCGCCCAGACGATCCGCGGAGTCCTGGAGCGCTACACGGCCTCCGGCGCGACGGTCGTCTTCTCCTCCCACGTGATGGAGCTCGTCGAGTCCCTGTGTGACTGGGTCGCCGTCATGGCCGCCGGCCGTATCCGCGCCCGCGGCACCCTCGAGGAGGTACGCGGGACGGCGCACTCGCTGCAGGAAGCATTCCTCGAACTCGTCGGCGCCGGCTCCCGCACCACGGGGTCCGATCTCGACTGGCTCGGCGGCGGCGCCCGATGAGCACCACCCGCACCACCGCGGCAGTATCCGACGGCGCCACCGCGGAGTCCCTGACCTCCGTCTTCGTACGGCTGAAGGTGTCGCTGCTGCGCAACGGACTGAGGCAGTCCACCGGGCGCAGCGCCGCCTACATCGCCTCCATGGTCGTCGCGCTGCTCTTCGCCGCGGTC
The DNA here is from genome assembly GCF_053594815.1 of Streptomyces sp. NPDC002577. Classification (NCBI taxonomy): domain Bacteria; kingdom Bacillati; phylum Actinomycetota; class Actinomycetes; order Kitasatosporales; family Streptomycetaceae; genus Streptomyces; species Streptomyces sp. NPDC002577. The sequence continues at coordinate 40,229 of NZ_JBSFWK010000026.1, forward strand.
CAACTGGTCGGCCTCATCGCCCTGCGGGGCAACGAGCACGCCGCCGCCGTCGGTGTCCTGCTCGTCGCCGTGCTCGCGCTCGGCTGGGCCGTGATGCCGCTGTTCTTCCCGAGCGGCGACGAAACCCTCGACCCCACACGCCTCGTGATGCTCCCGCTGCGCCCCGCGCCTCTCGTACGGGCCCTGCTGGTGGCATCCCTCGTGGGCATCGGACCGCTGTTCAGCCTCTGCCTCGTGGCGGGCGCGGTGATCGCGGTCGCGCACGGCGCCGCGGCCTTCGCGGTCGGCGTCCTGGCGATCGCCCTGACGCTCCTCGTCTGCGTCGCCCTGGCCCGTGCCGTCGCCGCCGCCAATGTGCGGCTGCTGACCAGCCGCAAAGGCCGCGACCTGGCCGTGCTCAGCGGTCTCGTCGTCGCCGTCGGCGCCCAGTTCGTCAACTTCGGCGCCCAGCGGCTGGGTGCGGCCGGCGGCCTCGCCCCGCTCGAGCCCTTCGCCGACGTGCTCCGCTGGATCCCGCCCGCGGCTGCCCTCGACGCGGTCGATTCGGTCAGCGACGGCGCGTACGCCACCGCGCTCGCCCAACTCGCCCTGACCGCGGCCGCGCTGGCCGTGCTCCTCCGCTCCTGGCAGCGCAACCTGACCCGCCTGATGACCTCGCCCGACGGTTCGACGCTCGGCGCCGCAGGGCCGAAGCCGGACGGGGCGCGCGGCGCGACGGGGCCGGCCCGCCTGCTGCCCTTCCTCAGGGCCGACGCCCGGGGCGGCACACCCAGCCGCACCGCCACCGTCATGGAACGCAGCCTGCGCTACATATGGCGCGACCCCAAGACCAAGGCGGCCTGGATCACGTCACTGGCCATCGGCCTGATCGTCCCGCTCTTCAACGCTCTCCAGGGCACCGGCTCGGTCTACTTCGCGTGCTTCGCCGCCGGAATGCTCGGCATCCAGATGTACAACCAGTTCGGCCAGGACACCTCGGCCTTCTGGATGGTCGCGATGACGATCTCCTCGACCCGCGACGCGTACCTCGAACTCCGCGGCCGCGCCCTGGCCCTGCTGGTGATCACCCTGCCGTACGCGACGCTGGTGACCGTCGTGACCACCGCCACGCTCGGCGACTGGCCGGCGCTCCCCGAGGTCCTGGGCCTGTCCTTCGCCCTTCTCGGCGCCATGCTCGCCACCGGCGCCTGGTCCTCGTCCCGCTTCCCCTACTCCATCCCGCAGGAGGGCTACAAGAACGTGGCCCCCGGACAGGCCGGCCTCGCCTGGATCTCGATCTTCGGCGGCATGGTGTCAGCGGCCCTGCTGTGCGCCCCGGTGCTCGCCTTCACCATCTGGCTGCACGTCGCGGGCGCGGACGCCTGGACCTGGCTGCTGCTGCCTCTCGGCACGGCGTACGGGGCGGGCGTCACGGCTCTGGGCCTGCGCCTGGCCGCGCCCCGTACGGCGCGGCGGCTGCCGGAGATCCTGGCGGCGGTCAGCAAGGGGTGAGCCGACGCGCGGCCGGGCGTGGCAGGCGGGTCGGGCCGGGCCGGCGCGTCAGCTGTTCTCCAGCGTCTTCGCCATGTCGACGAAGCCCTTCTGCGCCGACACCAGGCGCCCGCCGCTGACCTTCTGGAAGGTGACGTACGCGTTGACCAGGCGCGGGAAGTCGCTGACCGCGATCATGTCCTCGAAGCGCCAGCTCAGCGGCGGCGTGAGGCCGCCCGTGTGGACCTTGAGGCCGTCGTCGAGGGCGTCCCGGACGGTGTGGGCCGTCACCTCGCCGTCACCGAGCGACTCCACGGCCTGCTTCAGCACGGTGTAGGCGATCCAGGTGGTCTGCACGCCCGCGTCCGTGGGGTCGATCCGGTTGTCACCGAAGGCGTGCTCGTTGATGACCTTGCGCATGGTGTCCCAGCGGTGGTCGCTCGACACGGGGTACCAGCCGGTGACCAAAGCCCCCTCGTACACGCCGCTCCTGCCGCCCGTACGGTCGACGACCGACTGGTCGACGGAGCCGAGCACCGAGGCGATCCGGACGGCCGGGTACTCCTCGCGGGTGCGCCGGAACGAGTCGAAGAACGTGTCGGTGCGGTCGCCCAGCGCGGCCGTCACACAGCCCTCGGTGACGGGATCGGCGCTCGCCTGCGCGAGGGCCTGGCCGGCCTGCGGCGTGTAGTCGGTGGCGTCCTCGACGGCACGTACGTCGATGGCCTTGCCGCGGCCGCCCGCGGCGAGGCCGGCGTCGAACAGCGGCGGGAGCTGGTCGCCCGCGATCGTGTCGGGACGCACGAGCGCGACGCGCGAGCACGTCTTGGCGAGCTGGCGGCCGAGGCCGGCCATGAGCGCGGGCTGGCCGCCGTTCACGGGGTACGACAGCGGGCTCGTGAACTCGTCGTCGGTGAGGCCGTAGCCGCCGATGTAGGGGATGCCGGCGCCCTCCAGCGGGGCGAGGAAGGACCGGCCGAACTGGCTGTAGGAGCCGACGACCGCGACCACGTTCTCCTCGACGGCGCGCCGCGCGCAGTCCGCGGCGCCCACGGTGTCGTTGTGGTCGTTGCAGGTGATGACCTTCAGCTCGCGGCCGCCGATGCCGCCGCTCGCGTTGATCCAGCGTGCGTACGCCAGCGCCATGGCGGGCATGCCGGGCTTGTTGGTCGCCTCCGTCTTCTCGGGCGCCATGGTCATCACCGTGACGGGCTCCCTGGAGCCCCCCGCAGCCCCAGGGAGAACGCCACATGCGGCGAGGACGGACGCACACACGGCCAAGGCTCCTGCGGTGAGCAGGGCCGCCTTGGCCGGGCGGGGAGGAGCGGGATTGGTGGGGCTCATGCGTCGCCTGCCGGTCATGGGCATGCACGATTCCCTCGCATCTCTAACCCAGGCGTGATCTTGGGGCAACGCATGGTGACGCCTGGGTGAATTGCGGGGGTCGGATCGGTCGACCGAACGGGGAACGTACGATCGATGACCGTGCAAGGTTCGGAGAAGTCTTCCCGTCGCGGCCGCCGCTACACCACCATGGGCGGCATGCCTGTGAACGACATGCCGTGGTGGCGCTGGCGCAGCAATGTCCGCTCCGCTCTCCACATGCTCTCCGAGCCCGCCTTCCAGCGGGACGTCTGGCTGGCAGGTGTCGAGGGGTACGGAGACGTCACCGACGCCGTGTACCGCCTGGTCGAGGACACCTGGCTCGACAACTGGTCCGCCGAGAAGTACGTGGGGACGATCTTCCGCGACTCGCAGGAGGCGGCCCTCGTGGACACGGCGGTGCTGCGCGTGCTGCGGATCATGCATCAGGTGGGGCCGGACGCCCCGGTGTCCGCGTATCTCGACCACCACGGGTGGCCCGAGGCGGTGCGGGCCGCGAGGGACGCGCACGTGCGGCTCGCGATGAGCGACGGGGACGACCCGGACGCGCCGCCGCGGACGCTCGAGGTGCTGCGGATACTGACCCGGTCCGCCTGAGGCGGCTGGGTTCCCTGGGGCCTCATGGCCACCCTTGAGGCCCGGGCACACCGCACGTGGTCGCTTTCTGTGCCGATGCGTCTACGCACTGTCGCCACCGGTGTGCCGCCTCCCGGCTCTTGAGACGCCGGGAGGTGAGCTTGCCCGCAGCCGGGGCTGCTGTGGGACCCTGGCCCCATGAGTGAGCAGTCGGCTGGGTCTTCCGTGTCCCCTGAGCAGTACGTCCTTACCCTCTCCTGCCCGGACAAGAAGGGCATCGTGCACGCCGTGTCGAGCTATCTCTTCATGACCGGCTGCAACATCGAGGACAGCCAGCAGTTCGGCGACCACGACACGGGACTGTTCTTCATGCGGGTCCACTTCTCGGCGGAGTCCCCGGTGACCGTCGACAAGCTGCGGGCCAGCTTCGCCGCGGTCGGTGACTCCTTCCAGATGGACTGGCAGATCCACCAGGCCGAGCAGAAGATGCGCATCGTCCTGCTGGTGTCGAAGTTCGGGCACTGCCTGAACGACCTGCTCTTCCGCGCCAGCATCGGCGCGCTGCCCGTGGAGATCGCGGCGGTCGTGTCCAACCACACGGACTTCGCCGAGCTCGTGGCGTCGTACGACATTCCGTTCCACCACATTCCGGTCACGCGGGACACCAAGGAGCAGGCGGAGGCGCAGCTGCTCGAGCTGGTCCGCGCGGAGAACGTGGAACTGGTGGTGCTGGCCCGCTATATGCAGGTGCTCTCCGACGACCTGTGCAAGGCGCTGAGCGGCCGGATCATCAACATCCACCACTCGTTCCTGCCGAGCTTCAAGGGCGCGAAGCCGTACCACCAGGCGCACGCACGCGGTGTGAAGCTGATCGGTGCGACCGCGCACTATGTGACGGCCGACCTCGACGAGGGGCCGATCATCGAGCAGGAGGTCGAGCGGGTCGGCCATGGGGTGACGCCGGAGCAGTTGGTGGCGATCGGGCGGGATGTGGAGTGCCAGGCGCTGGCGCGGGCCGTCAAGTGGCATGCGGAGCACCGGATCCTACTGAACGGGCACCGTACGGTGATCTTCGCCTGAGGTTCTGCTTCGGGTGCCGTAGTCCGTGGTTGCCCGGGGGTTGGGTGCGCGGCCCGGCGCCGGCGAGGGCGGCTACATCCTGCTCAGCGAAGCCGCCGCGAACAGTACGTCCCTGATGGCTTTGCGGTCGCCGGCGAGGCCCGCCACCGTCTCGTCGGGGGCGACGCGCCCCGCGGCCAGCCGGGAGAACTCGACGCCGTCCAGGGCGATGTGCGCCACCTCGTGATCGGCGGATGCGACGGCTCCGGGGGAGTCGAGGGCGATGAACCACTCGCCCCCGCCGGCCCCCTCGACCTCCAGCCGCAGGCTGCGGCCGGGAGATCCGGCGGCGACCAGCCGGTGGGGCGGGCTCGCGAGCCCGGCGCGCCGCCGCGCCGCGAGCGCGTTCGGCAGGAGACGCGCCGCCAGGTCGAACATGCGGTGCAGATGGCGCGGGGCCGGCGGCCCGTACGGGTAGTCCACGGCGTCCGCGATGTCCCCCGCGTGCACCCAGCACTCGAAGGCGCGGTCCAGCATGGAGTCGCGCAGGGGCAGTTCGAAGTCGCCGTAGTCGACGGACAGGCTGCCCGGCCCTGGTGATCCCGCACCGGAGGCGGCGGCGAAGACAGGGGCCTCGGAGGCGCGCCCGGCCTCGAAGGCCACCGTGCTCACGAGCGTATGGGTCTGGTCGCGCCACGGCCCGCGTACCGCACGGGTGGGCGGCCGGTGTGACGCGCGCCAGTACGCCTCGGTGCGCTCGGCAGGGCCCGGACGGGCCCTGCTCGGGTCACCGGCGCGCCCGGACGCCTCGACCATCGGGGGAAGATCGTCCAGGCCGAGCGCGAGCGCCACCAGGCCGTCGACCATCATCAGATGCGCCAGGACCCCCGCGACGGTGGTCTTGCGGCTCACGAGCCCGTCGCCGTCGAACCACCGCAGCCGCACCGGGGCGTGCCACTCCGAGTCGCCGAAGTCCTGCAGCAGTGCGTCGAGACGCGCTGTCTCCGCGTCGTACGGAGCGACCCAGTCCGGCACCGGGAAGCGTGGCGGCCGCCGGTCGAGGCAGCCCTCCAGGACCCGGGTGCGCAGCATCGGGTCGAGGTCGAGAGGCTCCGCCGGATGCAGTAGCGCCACCGCGTCGCGCAGCCGCAGCGCCTCCTCGGCGCACGGTCCGCAGGTGCCGAGATGTGCCTCGACGGCCTCCGCCTCCTCCGCCGAGCACGCGGAGAGGGCCCAGGCCCCCAGGAGCGACTTGAGGACCCGGTGCTCGAGTACCAGGGGCGTGGACGTGGTCGTCGGCGCGCTGGGGGGCAGCGGCTGCTCGCCGTCCTCCACGGAGGAGCGGGGTGTCGGGATGCGCGGCGGCACGGCGCCCGGCTCGTTGCCGTGGTCCTTTGCGCGCCCGTTCCCGTTCCCGCCTCCGTTCCCGCTTCCCCGTGCGGCGTCGTCTCCCCGTGTTCCTCCCGGGCCTTCGTCGTACGGCTCGAACCGCTCGGGGCCGTTCACCACGCCCTCCCCGGTCCGGGAGGCGTCCCCGAGACGCCCTTGTCGTGGGCTGTGGACAGCAGTTGCAGACCGAGACGGAGCCGGCGCCTCGCCTCGTCCTCGGTGACGCCGAGGTCGGCGGCGGCCTGCCGGTAGTCGCGGCGCTGGAAGTACGCCAGTTCGAGGGCGGCCCGCAGCGGGGCGGGCATGTTCGTCACGATGTAGTCCGCGCGGGCGGCCGCCGAGGCGCGCCGGACCTTGCGTTCCAGATCCTCCGTGGTGCCCGAGCCGTCCCGTGCCAGCGCGGCGGCCTCGGTCTGCCGCAGCCGCTGCACGGCCAGCCGGTGGGTCAGCGTGGCCACCCAGGAGCGCAACGGGCCCTGCTGGGGATCGAACGCCCCGGGGTTCTCCCAGACATGGGCGAAGACCTCGCGTGTGATGCGGTCGGCGTCCTCCTCGTCGTCGAGGACGCGGTGCGCCAGTCCGTGCACGAGTGACGCGAAACGGTCGTACAGCTCACCGAGCGCCGCCGCCTCGCCGCGCGCCAGTCGTTGCTGCATCCTGCGGTCCCAGCGGGGCGGTGACTCCTTCGCCATGCGATCCCCTCACCTGGTCGTGCCGCGCGTTCCGTGCGTCTGCCACCCTGTGTCGAATGTAGTCGGCAGCCACTGCGGGACACGCCTCTTTGCGTCAATGCTCGTCCAGTTCAGGCCTCGAAGTGGTATTGGCCACCTGAAGCCCCTCCGTCGACTTCTCTTGCGCGTACTGTGAGCATACGAGGCCCACAGATGACCGAAAGAGACCGAACGAGTTCAATTGTGCGGCGACTGTGAGCGCTTGGGTGGCCGAATGCACAAGGTGCCTCAGGAGATGCCGCTTCACCCGGACTCCTCATGCGGGGCGTCCTACCAAGGGGTTGCGTCCGGGGCGTTTCGTGGCACGACGGCCGGGCAGCCGCGAAGGGGAAGTGAAGGGAAGGCTTCCGGATCGACTGGCGAAGGACGTGACGTGACACTGAGCGTGAGAGAAGGCGAAAAGGGCGAGTGGGTCGTTCTGCACGTGTCGGGTGAAATGGACCTGGTGACCTCGCCCTTGCTGCGGCAGCGGGTGCACGACGCCGTGGCCGACGGCCGCCGCAGCCTCGTCCTCGACCTCTCCGAGGTCTTCTTCTGCGACTCCAGCGGGGTCGGCGTCCTGATCGCCACCCGCCGCCTGATCCGCTCCTGCCAGGGCCGCCTGCGGCTGATACTTCCCGCGCCCACCTTCGACCCGGCCTCCGCCGTGAACCGGGGAGGCGCCCACGTCAACAAGGTCCTCGCCGCCCTGGGTGTACGCCGGCTCTTCGACATCCATCCCGACGTGGCGTCGGCCGTCGACGACGAGGCGGGCCCGCTCTCGGCGTGAGCGGCCCCCCGGGCTCTCCGGGCGGCCCGCGCCGCGCGTCGCTGACCTGCGGTCACGCCGTCGCTGGACGGCACAGTGCCACGCAGTTGTTCCAGAATTCCTGCGGTCTTGGTACAAGCGTCGTTTTCCGTCTCCCGAACAGGCCCCGGCGTCGTACGCTCCCTGCCAGATGCACCCCCGAGTGACGTAAGGCGGCCCGACACCCCATGGTCAGCACCGAGTACGAACGCAAGATCGCTGCCCGTTTCGCCACGTTCGACCAGGACGGCAACGGATATATCGACCGCGAGGACTTCAGCGGCGCCGCCAAGTCGCTGCTCGCCGAGTTCGGTACGACGGCCCGGTGCGACAAGGGTCAGGCCCTGTACATCGGGGCTGAGGCGTTCTGGCAGGGCATGGCGGGGATCGCGGACCGGGACGGCGACCAGCGGATCTCCCGCGACGAGTTCGTGAACGGTGCGGTGAAGCGGCTGCGTGACAACCCGGAGCGGTTCGCCGAGATCGCCCGTCCCTTCCTGCACGCCGTGCTGGCCGTCGCCGACGCGGACGGGGACGGCGCGGCCACCGTCCAGGAGACCGAGCGCGTGCTGAAGGTGCTCGGCGTGCGCGACGACATCGCGGCCGCGGCCGCCGCGACACTCGACTCGGACGGCGACGGCCGCGTCGCGGAGGCGGAGATCGTCTCCGCGTTCGCGCGCTACTTCACCGTTCCCGAGTAACCCGCTCGCGCGGCGACCCTGGGGTTCACGCCTCCAGGGTTCATGCCTCCGGGGTTCACGCCCCCGCGAACCGCTCCCGCAGCTTGTACTTGAGGACCTTGCGCAGGGTCTCGTTGCGCGGAAGGGCGTCCACCAGCTCCAGCTGCTCCGGCAGCTTGTGCACGGACAGCCCTTCCGCCCGCAGATGGGCCGTGACCGTCTCCAGCGTCAGCTTCTCGGCCCCCGCCGGCTGTTCCACGACCGCGCAGACGCGCTCGCCCCGTTCCGGGTCGGGCAGCCCGATCACGGCGACATCGCCCACGGCCGGGTGCTGATGCAGCAGGTCCTCGATCTCCTTGGCGGAGATGTTCTCGCCCTTGCGGATGATGACGTCCTTGACGCGTCCCGTCAGCACCAGGTGTCCGCCGGGCGTGAGATGCCCCAGGTCTCCCGTGATGAGGAAGCCCTCGGTGTCGAAGACCTGCGCGCTCTGGGCCGGATCGAGATACCCCTGGCAGACGGCCTCTCCGCGCAGCCGCACCTCGCCGTCCGTCCCCGCGGGCAGCGGAGCGCCCTTCGCGTCGGTGATCCGTATCTCCATGCCCTCGGGCGGACGGCCCTCCGTGGTCGCGAGGTTCTCGGCGGTGTCGTCCGGATCGCCCATGGTGATCATGGGTACCTCGGTCATGCCGTAGCCGTGCGCAAGCCGGCAGCCCATCTCGCGTACGACGGCGTGGTACAGCTCGGGCGGCTTCGGTGCGCCGCCGCCGGCGAGCAGGCGCAGCGTCGGGAGGAGCTTCCGGCCGGGCTGTCTGCGCTGCTCGGCGAGGAACATCGAGTAGAAGGCCGTCGAGCCGCCCGCGATGGTCACGCCGTGCCGCCGGTAGCCCTCCAGCGCCTCCGGCAGCGCGAACTGCTCGAACATGACGGCCGGTACCCCGTACAGCAGCAGCATGACGGTGTAGTCGGGCCCGCCGATGTGGGCGAAGGGGAAGGCGATCGAGCCGACGTCGTCCGTCGACAGGCGCAGGGCGTGGGCGAGACAGGCGCCGCCCGCGATCAGCGAACGGTCCGTGTGCAGCACGCCCTTGGGGTCCGACGTGGTGCCCGACGTCCAGTAGACCCAGCGGACCTGCGTGCCGTCGGCGGGCGGCGGGGGCAGTACGGCGGGGTCGCCCTCCGGGAGCGAGTCGTACGCCTCGAAGACGCCCTTCGCGTCGAGCCGCCGCGCCATCGCGGTGTGGTCGAAGCCCCGCCAGACACCGGGGACCGCGAAGAACTCGGCCTTCGACTCCGTCAGCGCGAAGGAGACCTCGCGGTCCCGGTAGAAGGGGATGACCGGTGACTGCACCGCGCCCAGCCGGGCCAGCGCGAGGGAGAGCAGGGCGGTCTCGATGCGCGTGGGCAGCTGCCAGGCGACGACGGTCCCGGGCCGTACGCCCATGCCGTACAGACCGGCCGCGACGCGCTCGGCGCGGTCCCGTAGGGCGCCGAAGGTGAGGCGCCGGTCGTCCTGGAGCAGGACAGGGGCGTCGGGGGTGAGTGCGGCGCGGCGGTCGACGAGCTCCCAGAGCGTCCGGGACGCGCCCAGTGCGTGTGCGGTGTCGGTCACGGCGTTCCGTCCCCTCGTAACTGACAACAACTGACGACTAGTCAGATCGTGCCGAGAGCGTAGGGCTCGGCGCCTTGCCGGTCCAGGGGTGCGGGGCTAGCCTGGCTGCAGGAAAATATCTGACGGATCGTCAGAAGTGCCGAGGGTCGAACAGCGACGACGGGCGCCGGCGGGCCGGGTACGGGCCACCGGAAACGCCGGAGGGAACACGGACACATGACCGAACTGCCTCGGATCATCAGCGTCGACGACCATGTGATCGAGCCGGCGCATCTCTTCGAGACCTGGCTGCCGGAGAAGTACCGCGACCACGGCCCCAAGCCGCTCACCGCGGGCATCGGGGAGCTCGCGTACGTCGGCGGGAAGTACCAGATCACCATGGACCCGGACGGCCCGCCGACCGACTGGTGGATCTACGAGGACCTGAAGTTCCCGTACAAGCGCAACATCGCCGCCGTCGGCTTCGACCGCGACGACATGACGCTGGAGGGCATCACGCGCGCGGAGATGCGGCGCGGTTGCTGGGACCCGGCCGAGCGCCTCAAGGACATGGACCTGAATCATGTCGAGGCGTCGCTCTGCTTCCCGACCTTCCCCCGCTTCTGCGGTCAGACGTTCGCCGAGGCGCACGACAAGGAGGTCGCGCTCGCCTGCGTACGCGCCTACAACGACTGGATGGTCGAGGAGTGGTGCGGTGACAGCGGCGGCCGGCTCATCCCGTTGTGCATCGTCCCGCTGTGGGACATCGAACTGGCGGTGGCCGAGATCCAGCGGAACGCGGCCCGCGGCGTGAAGGCCGTGACCTTCAGCGAGATCCCGACCCACCTCGGGCTGCCGTCCATCCACTCCGGCTACTGGGACCCGTTCTTCGCCGTCTGCCAGGACACCGGCACCGTCGTCAACATGCACATCGGGTCGTCGTCCCAGATGCCCGCCGCGTCGCCCGACGCCCCGCCCGCCGTCCAGGCGTCGCTGTCCTTCAACAACGCCATGGCGTCGATGATGGATTTCCTGTTCTCAGGGGTGCTGGTGAGGTTCCCGCGGCTGAAGCTCGCCTACAGCGAGGGCCAGATGGGCTGGATCCCGTACGCCCTGGAGCGCGCCGACGACGTGTGGGAGGAGCACCGGGCGTGGGGAGGGGTGCGCGATCTGATCCCCGAGCCCCCGTCCACCTACTACTACCGGCAGATCTTCTGCTGCTTCTTCCGCGACAAGCACGGGGTCGCCTCGCTGGACGTGGTCGGCCGGGACAATGCGACCTTCGAGACCGACTACCCGCACGTCGACTCGACCTTCCCGCACACCAAGGAGGTCGCCCTCGACCACGTCAAGGGCCTCGACGACGAGACGGTCTACAAGCTGATGCGGGGCAACGCCATCCGCATGCTCGACCTCGACTTCGACAAGTAGCGCGCGCGTGGACCTCACCTGCACCGAGGAAGAGGAAGAGTTCCGCGCGGGCCTGCGGGAGTGGCTGGCGAAGGTGCTGCCCGCGCTCCCGCCGAAGCCCGACCCGGGCGACTGGCCCGGGCGCAGGGCGTACGACCTCGGCTGGCAGCGGATGCTGTACGACGCCGGGTACGCGGGACTGCACTGGCCCGCCGACGCGGGCGGCCGCGGGGCGACCCCGACCCAGCATCTGATCTTCCTGGAGGAGACGGAACGGGCCGGGGCGCCCTATGTCGGCGCGAACTTCGTGGGGCTGCTGCACGCGGGCCCGACGATCGCCGCGGAAGGCACGCCGGAGCAGCGGGCCCGCTGGCTGCCGCCGATCCTGCGCGGCGAGGAGGTCTGGTGCCAGGGCTTCAGCGAACCGGACGCGGGCTCGGACCTGGCATCCCTGCGTACGAAGGCCGTCCGGGACGGCGACGACTACGTCATCACCGGCGCGAAGATCTGGACGTCGCACGCCGAGGTCGCCGACTGGTGCGAACTCCTCGTACGCACGCAGCCCGTCAGCGACGACGTGCCCAAGCACCGCGGCATCACCTGGCTCGCGATGCCGATGGACGAACCCGGCGTCACGGTCCGGCCGCTGCGGACCCTCGCGGGCTCGACGGAGTTCGCGGAGGTCTTCCTCGACGAGGTGCGGGTGCCCGTCGCGAACCGGGTGGGAGAGGAGAACGACGGCTGGCGCGTGACGATGGTGACGCTGTCCTTCGAGCGCGGCACGGCGTTCGTCGGCGAGGTCGTGGCCTGCCGGCGGGTGCTCGGGGAACTCGCCCGTGAGGCGCGGGCGAACGGCCGCTGGGACGATACCGCGCTCAGACACCGCCTGGGCAGGCTGAACGCGGAGTTCCGGGCCCTGTGGCGGCTCACCCAGTGGAACGTCAGCGAGTCGGAGAGGACCGGCGGGGTCCCGGGCGTCGGGGGTTCGGTCTTCAAGCTCCGCTACTCGCACGCCCGCCAGGAGCTGTACGACACCGCGGCCGAGGTCCTGGGCCCGGGTGCGCTGGACCTGTCCCGCGAGTGGACCCTGGACCGGCTCTCCTCGCTCTCGTACACCATCGCCGCGGGCACATCCCAGATCCAGCAGAACATCGTCGCCGAGCGCATCCTCGGCCTCCCGAAGGACCGCGACGGACGGAAGGATCGGTGAGCCCGGGGTGCACTTCCAACTGACGGACGACCAGCGCGCCTTGCAGTCGGGCGTACGAGAGCTGCTGGCCGGCCGCTTCGGGCGCGAGGCGCTGCGGGCGGCCGTGGACCAGGCCGGTGTGGACGGGGCGGCGGCCAGGCTGGACCGCGCCCTGTGGCGCGAGCTCGGCGAGGCAGGTTTCTTCGCGCTGCGTCTGCCGGAGGCGGAGGGCGGGGTCGGGCTTGGACTGCCGGAGGCCGTACTGGCCTTCGAGGAGGCGGGCCGCGCCCTGCTGCCGGGACCGCTGGTGGCCACGCACCTCGCCGCGGGCACCGTCCCCGGGGCCGCCGAGGGGCTGACGGTGGTCACGGCCGTGGACGGGACGCTGGTGGAGTGGCTGGACGAGGCCGACGTCGTTCAGGGAGACGCCGTCGGGGCCGTGCCCCTGCGCTCGGTCGATCCGCTGACGCCCTTGCACAGCGTGCCCGCCGTTCTGCCCACGACGGCGGGCGCCGACCACTCTTCGGTCGGGCTGCTCACCGCCGCCGAACAACTCGGCGGCGCATCCCGCACCTGCGACATGGCCGTCCTATACGCCCGCGAACGGCAGCAGTTCGGCCGCCCCATCGGCTCCTTCCAGGCGGTCAAGCACCTGTGCGCCCAGATGCTGGTACGCACCGAGGTGGCGCGGGCAGCGGTCTACGCGGCCGCCGTGACCGCCGACCCGCTCGACATCGCCGCCGCCCGGCTCCTCGCCGACGAAGCGGCGGTGCGCGGGGCCCGCGACTGCCTCCAGATCCACGGCGGCATGGGCTTCACCTGGGAGGCCGACGTACATATGTACCTGAAACGGGCATGGGTGAGGGCCCGGCGGGGGCCGGGTGCGGCGGCGCACGAGGAGTCCCTGGCGGCGGACCTGCTGCTGGCGGAGAAACGGTAACCCTGCGTCGATACACGGTTGTGTCCTACGTGTGACTCGTCACAACGAGGAGTCACGTCCCGGCTCGGGTACCTTGTGTGGGATGCGACCGGTTGTGAGACTGAGCCATCCCGGAGTTGCCCCTGCGGCGACGCCGGAGCGCGCGATGCGCGCCGGTCACAGGGCATGGCGGAGCCACGTACCCGCCTGTTCGACCCCCCGCAGCACGCGTCGCACAGTATGCCGCACGCGTACTCCTTCGCGCTGGAATATGCCCGAAGCGCTTGTTGGGGTGACTGTACGTCAACCATGCTGTCTCACAACGGGATCACGATCCGTGACCCCGTGGAGGCGCGAGGCGATGTGTCCGCCGGTTCGGATGGTGTGAGCGGTGCAGGTGCTTCAGGTGCAGATCGAGGTCCGGCCCGACCCCGCGGAAGTGGGGCGCGCCCGGAGATGGGCCAGGTCGCGGCTCGCCGGGTCCGGCATAGAGGTCGACGAACCGCTGGCCGAGACGCTGGTCCTGCTCGTGTCCGAACTGGTCACCAACGCCGTCGTGCACACCGGCTGTCCCGCTGTGCTGCGCCTCCTTCTGCCCTGTGTGCCCGCAACCCCTCCGGGCACGGTCCGCGTCGAGGTCGCCGACTCCAGCGCCCGCGCCCCGCGGCCGCGGCAGGCCGAAGGCGACGAGACGAACGGGCGCGGCCTGGCGCTGGTCGACGGACTCGCCGACCGCTGGGGCTGGCAGCACGAAGGGGCGGGCAAGCGCATCTGGTGCGAGGTGGACCGCTGCGAGGCGGCGGCGGCCTCGACCGCAACGTCGTACGAGGCGACGGCGCATGGAGGTGCGGTGTACGGAGGCTCGGCATTCGAGGGTGCGGCGTACGAAGGGGTGCGGGCTGAGGCCGTTTAGGCGGCAGGCGCGCCGGGCGTGCCCGCGATGTGTTGCGGAAGGGGCCTTGCGGCTCAGGTCGTTGGGCAGGCGGTGTGCCGTACGCGGGCTTGCGTCCCGAGCTGAAGTGCGCGCGAGATCGCGCCCTTGCATGCTCCCCTACGCGCCCTGATAAATCAGGCATAAGTTACATAACACCCGAGCGGGTGTTGACGTGAGGTGTCCGATTCATCACCCTTGTGGTCAGCGATTCGCGGCGAGGGGACGCCGAGGGCGTCCATCACCGGGGTCCTCGGCGAGTGCGGATCGCGGCGTGGCACCGGCACCTTGCGGGGGCACAGGGGGTGTGGTGCCGGCACGTCGGAGTTGGATGGCGGTGCGCGGTTCCGTGCTCGGGGCGGGTGCGGCGCGCCGCCACTCCACCTCCACGGCCTGGAGGGTCGCGGCCTGGGGGATCGCGGTCTAGAGGATCGCGACCGGCGCCACCGGAGTGCCCGTCCCGCCCACGAACGGCTCCGGCATCGCGGACAGCAGGAAGGCGTAACGCCCTTCGTCCGCGCAGGCCTCGGAGAGCTCCTCGAGATTCCAGTTCTGGCCCTGCAGCATGCCCATCTCGACCAGGTCGAGCGCGTGCACCGGCAGCCAGAGGTTGTCGATCTCCGGTGGGAAGATCTCGAAGGTCAGGGTGTCGTTCGCGACCGCCGCCACATCGCGCGCGTGGAACCACTCGGGCGTCCGCACGGAGAGCCCGGGGGACGGAAAGCCGTAACCGTGCTTGTCCCCTGCCAGATACGTCTGGATCTGCCCGGTGCGCACGAGGACGATGTCGCCCGCCCGTACCGTCGTGCCCGCGAGTTCCTCGGCCGCCTCCAGGTCCTCGGGGGTCACGGCGTGGGCCCCGTCGAGCCGGTCCGTGCCGCGTGCGCGGGCCACGTCCAGCAGGACGCCGCGCGAGACGATGTGCCGAGGCTTGTCGATGCCGCTGAACTCGGCGCCCGCGTGCGCTGTGACGCTGCTCGCGGGCCGGCCGTTGTAGATCTTCCCCGAGTGCGAGACATGGGTGAGGGCGTCCCAGTGGGTCCCCGCCTGCAGCCCCATCGTCACGGCGTCGTCGCTGCAGGCGATCGTGCCGGGACCGAAGATCTCCTGGTTGATCTGCACCATGGCGTGCAGGGGGTTGACCCGGCCCGGGATCACGCCGGTCTGTACGCCGTCCTGCTTCAGGGGCAGCGCGAGGGGGACCCGGCGCCCCGTCCGGGCGCTCGCGGCCGCCTCCCGTACGACCGCGTCCGTGATCAGGTTCAGCGTCCCGATCTCGTCGTCGGCGCCCCAGCGGCCCCAGTTGTTCACGCGCTTGGCGATGTCGTGGAACTCGGCAGGCAGTGACATCGGTCCCTCCCCGGGGCTTGTCTCCAGGTATCTGATGGGTCGTAGAATCGGCTCCCAACTGAATCTAACGGTCCGTCAGAAACCTCGGGAAGGGGACGGGCGTGGGGAACTTCCTGACAGGCAAGGTCGTCGCCGTGACGGGCGCTGGGCGGGGCATCGGCCGGGCGGTCGCCCTCGCTGCCGCCGCGGAGGGCGCGAAGGTCGTCGTCAACGACTACGGCGTCTCGGTCGGCGGCGCCGAACCGACCAGCGAGATAGCCGACGCGGTGGTCAAGGAGATCGAGTCCGCGGGCGGAGAGGCGGTCGCGGTCGCCGACGACATCTCCACGATGGCGGGCGGGCAGCGGCTCGTCGACGTGGCGCTCGCGGAGTACGGGCGGATCGACGGCGTCGTGTGCGTGGCCGGCATCCTGCGCGAACGCATGCTCTTCAACATGTCCGAGGAGGAGTGGGATCCCGTGGTGGCCACCCACCTCAAAGGCACCTTCACGGTCTTCCGCGCCGCCTCGGCGGTCATGCGCAGGCAGGGCTCCGGCACCCTCATCGGCTTCACCAGCGGCAACCATCAGGGCTCGGTGTCCCAGGCCAACTACTCGGCGGCCAAGGGCGGCATCATCTCGCTCGTCCGCAGCGCGGCACTCGGCCTGCACAAGTACGGCGTGACAGCGAACGCGGTGGCCCCCGTGGCCCGTACGCGGATGTCCGCGAACGTGCCCATGGAGCTCAAGGAGATCGGCGAGCCCGAGGACGTCGCGGCCCTCGTCGTCTACCTGCTCAGCGACCGGGCCAGGGCCGAGAACATCACCGGCCAGGTGTACACGATCGCCGGCCCCAAGATCGCCGTATGGGCCCAGCCCCGGGAACTGCGCGCCGGCTACGCGGACGGCTCCTGGACCCCGGAGAAGATCGCCGACTTCCTCCCGGGCACGGTCGGCACGGACCCGATGCCGATGCTGGCGCGACTGGAGGAGATGGCGAGGGCAGCAGCGGCGAAGGAACGTCCGAACGCGTAGAGAACGTGGTGAGGAGTCTGCGATGCGAGGCGTGATCTTCGACGGGAAACAGATCCAGGTCGTCGACGACCTGGAGATACGGGAACCCGGGCCGGGAGAGGTACTGGTCCGGGTGTCCGCGGCCGGTCTCTGCCACAGCGATCTCTCGGTGGTGGACGGGACCATACCCTTCCCCGTGCCTGTGGTGCTCGGACATGAGGGCGCGGGTGTGGTCGAGGCCGTGGGTATGGGCGTCACACATGTCCAGCCGGGGGACCATGTAGCACTTTCGACGCTCGCCAACTGCGGGGCGTGCGCCGAGTGCGACCGCGGGCGGCCCACGATGTGCCGGAAGGCGATCGGAATGCCGCAGCAGCCGTTCGCACGGGACGGGCGGCCGCTCTACCAGTTCGCGTCCAACTCGGCCTTCGCGGAACAGACGATCGTCAAGGCGGTGCAGGCCGTGCGGATCCCGTCCGGGATACCCCTGACCTCGGCGGCGCTGATCGGGTGCGGGGTGCTGACGGGGGTGGGCGCCGTGCTCAACCGCGCGCGCGTGGACCGCGGCGACACCGTGCTCGTCATCGGCACCGGCGGCATCGGCCTGAACGTCATCCAGGGGGCGCGGATCGCGGGCGCCCTCACGATCGTCGCCGTGGACGCGAACCCGGACAAGGAGGCGGTGGCCCGGCAGTTCGGCGCCACGCACTTCCTCACCTCGACGGAGGGCGTCAAGGACGTACTGCCGCAGGGTGCGGACCACGCGTTCGAGTGCGTGGGGCGCGTGGATCTGATCCGGCAGGCGATCGACCTGCTCGACCGGCACGGTCAGGCCATCCTGCTCGGCGTCCCTCCGGCGACCGCCGAGGCGTCGTTCCTCGTCTCGTCGATGTACCTGGACAAGTCCATCCTCGGCTGCCGCTACGGATCGTCGCGGCCGCAACGGGACATCGTCCTCTACGCGGACCTGTACCGGGACGGCCGGCTGCTCCTGGACGAGCTGGTGACGACGACGTATCCGGTGGAGGATTTCGCGAAGGCCGCGGAGGACGCCCGGGAGGGGCGCGTGGCGCGGGCGGTGCTGACGTTCTGAGCGGCGCTGGACCTCATGAAGACCTCATCATGAGGCCTCATGAGGCCTCTGGACGGCCTCTGGGCTTCATGAGGCGGCCCGGTCGGCGACCAGCTGTAGCTTCGCGGCCTGGCCGGCAGGCGGTTCGGCAGACGGTCCGGAGGGCGGGCCGGCGGCGCGGAAGGTGCGCCGGTAGGCGGTCGGCGTGACGCCGAGGGCCGCCTGGAGGTGCTGGCGCATGGACTGGGGGGTGCCGAAACCGGCGTCCCGGGCCACCTGGTCGATCGAGAGGTCACTGGACTCCAGCAGCTGACGGGCCCGTTCGACCCGCTGCTGCGTCAGCCACTGGCCCGGGCTCACGCCGGCCTCCTCACGGAACCGGCGTGTGAAGGTGCGTACCGACATGGACTGCTGCTCGGCCATGTCGCGCAGCTGGATCGGCTCGTGCAGCCGCTCCAGCGCCCAGGCGCGCGCGGCAGCCGTGGTGGCCAGCTGCGGTTCGGGGACCGGCCGGTGGATGTACTGCGCCTGTCCGCCGTCGCGGTGGGGCGGTACGACCGTGCGCCGCGCGACCTCGTTGGCCACCGCGGTGCCGTGGTCGCGGCGTACGACATGCAGGCACAGGTCGATTCCGGCGGCGACCCCGGCGGAGGTCAGCACATCGCCGTCGTCGACGAAGAGGACGTCCGGGTCGACCTTGATCTGGGGGAAGACCTGCTGGAAGTGCTCGGCGTCGCGCCAGTGCGTGGTCGCGGGCCGGCCGTCGAGGTAGCCGGCGGCGGCCAGGACGTAGACGCCGGTGCAGATGGACAAAAGCCGCGTTCCCGGCCTCAGGTGGGCGAGTGCGGCGGCCAGTTCGTCCGTGAGCCGGCCCTCTTCGAAGACCGGGCCGAGCTCGTAGGAGGCGGGCACGACGAGCGTGTCCGCGGTGGCCAGCGCCTCCGGCCCGTTCGATACGTCGATGTCGAAGTCGGCCTGCGTACGCACCGGTCCCGGCGGCCGGATGGAGCAGGTGAAGACCTCGTACAGCCGTCTTCCGTCGGCGTCCCGGGCGCCACCGAAGATGCGATGGGGGATGCCCAGCTCGAAGGGCAGCAGCCCGTCCATGGCGAGGACGACGACGCGGTGTCTGCGGAGCGCGCGCACGGTACCCATGGCCCGATCCTAGCGAATGATGTCCTTCGGGCCACTCGATCTCGTTGGCGGGTACACGGGAAGCTCTTGTGTGTGACGCAGAACGACGTGACCCCGACAACCGCGGCGCCTCGCATCCAGGACGAGCCGGCCGCAGACGCGCCGACCGCGGACCTGCCGGCCGCGGATCTGCCGACCCGCCCGGTCGGCGCGGCCGTCCCGGCCAGCCGGGGGCGCACCCGCGGTCTCTCGGTGCACCGCGCCTGGTTCGTCGCGGCCGTCACCTTTGTGACGATCATCGGCGCGGCGGCCTTCCGTTCGGTGCCGGGCCTTTTCATCGATCCGCTGAACGAGGAGTTCGGCTGGTCGCGCGGCACGATCGGTCTCGCCGTGTCCATCAACCTCGCGCTGTACGGGCTCACCGCGCCGTTCGCCGCGGCGCTGATGGACCGGTTCGGTATCCGGCGGGTGGTCGCCGTCGCGTTGACCATGATCGCGCTCGGTTCCGGCCTCACCGTGTGGATGACGGCTGCCTGGCAGCTGCTGCTGTGCTGGGGTGTGCTGGTCGGCCTCGGCACCGGCTCGATGGCGCTGGCGTTCGCGGCGACCGTGACGAACCGGTGGTTCATCGAGCGCCGCGGTCTGGTCAGCGGCATCCTCACCGCGGCGGCCGCAACCGGTCAGCTGATCTTCCTGCCGCTGCTGTCCTGGCTGGTGGAGGAGCACAAGCAAGGCTGGCGCCTGGCAGCCGGGACGGTGGCGCTGGCCGCGCTGGCAGTGGTCCCGTTCGTATGGTTGCTGCTGCGCGACCATCCGGCTGATGTGGGTCTGAAGGCGTATGGCTCGCAGGAGTTCGTGGAGAAGCCCGCCCCTGTCCCGGGTGCCGCTCGGCGCGCGCTCAAGACCCTCTTCTCCGCGGCACGGACCGGTCCCTTCTGGCTGCTCGCCGGCAGCTTCGCCATCTGCGGCGCCTCGACGAACGGCCTCGTCCAGACGCACTTCGTCCCCGCGGCCCACGACCACGGCATGCCCGTCACGGCGGCGGCCTCGCTGCTCGCCGTCATCGGCATCTTCGACGTGGTCGGCACGGTGGCGTCGGGCTGGTTCACGGACCGCTTCGAGGCTCGCCGCCTGCTCGCCGTCTACTACGCCCTGCGCGGCATCTCGCTGCTGTTCCTGCCGATGCTCCTGGCTCCCACCGTCCACCCGCCGATGATCTTCTTCATCGTCTTCTACGGCCTCGACTGGGTTGCCACGGTCCCGCCGACGCTCGCCCTGTGCCGCGAGCACTACGGTGACGACAGCGCCATCGTCTTCGGCTGGGTCCTGGCTTCCCACCAGGTCGGTGCGGCCCTGGTCGCCTTCCTCGGCGGCGTCGCCCGGGATGTGTACGGTTCCTACGACATGGTCTGGTACGCGTCGGGGGCGCTGTGCGCTGCGGCGACGCTGATGGTGTTGGTGATCAGGCGGGGGCGTGCGACCGTGCCGACGGCGGTGGCGGCGTAGGTCATACGCGGATGACGCCGACGCCGGGGAAGGCGGCGAAGCCGTCGTCCTGGGTGACGACCGGGATGCTGTTGGCGCGGGCGGTGGCGGCGATCCAGGCGTCGTTGACGCGGGCCTTGGGCAGGCGACGACCGGAACTGACTATCTCGGCCATCATCTGCGACCAGACGGAGGCGACGATGCGGTCGGGCACCAGGATCCGGTGCCCGGCTGCCGTGCGGAGCGTCGCGAGCCGACGTGCGCGCGTTTCGTCGTTGCGGGCTGTGTTGACGCCCAGACTCAGCTCAGCCAGCGTGATGGAGGAGACCCCCAGCCGTCGCGGCAGCGCCGTGACCATGGGACGCCCCACCTCGCGGCCCACGAAGAAACTGGTGTCTGCGAGGGCGAGTTCACCATTCACGACACATGACCGGAGTCTCCGGAGGTGTATTCATCCGAGTCGGAGAACATGGCATCGATCTCGTCCAGCATCTCGCGATCGATCCCGCCGCCGGACTCCCAGAACTGGATCATCTCTTCAGCTGTGAGATAGGGCTTGTCACCCTCGATGACCTGGATCACCTCACCGTGGTCCGTGATCTCGACAGGGTAGGGGCCGGCGACGAGTTGCGTGAGGCGATGGGGCTCGTGCAGCTCGGACACGTCGATGCGTGTGGGCTTGTTCATGCCTCGAAGGTAGGGCGCCCACCACGCTCCGTAACAGCCCCAGCCGTACGGATCACTCGCACTGATGAGCGCCATGTGCGGAACCGAAGATTCAGTCGCTCAACCGTCCGAATCGACCCCGGTGGAACAGCAGCGGGCCCCCCGGGCCGTCGGCCTGTGTGCCCAGTGCGTCCACGCGTCCCACCACGATCAGATGGTCACCGCCAGTGTGCACGGCCTGGATCGTGCAGTCGATCCAGGCGGGCGCGCCGGAGAGGCGCGGCGAGCCGGACACCGGTGCCCGGTCGTATGCGACGCCCGCGAACTTGTCGGCACCGCTCACCGCGAAGCCGCGGCACATATCGCCCTGGTGCGCCCCCAGGATGTTGACACAGAAGACGCCCGCCCGCGCGATGCGCGGCCAGGTGGTCGATGTGCGGGTCACCATGAAGACGACGAGGGGAGGGTCGAGGGAGAGCGACGAGAAGGACTGGCAGGCGAAGCCCGCCGGACCGTCCTCCTCCTCGGCGGCCGGTGCGGTGATCACGGTCACGCCGGTCGCGAAGTCGCCCAGTACGCGCCGGAACTCGGCCGCATCGACCGGCGCGCGCTCGTCGTCCCTGACCGCACGCAGCTCCGGCCGCGGCAGCGCGTCGACGGTTCGGGCGACGGTGGGCGCCCCGACGGACCTGAGGTATCGGACGACGGTGGCCGCCATCCCTGCGTGTCCCATCACACCATCCATTGAAACTGACGGATCGTCAGAAGTGAAGGTGTTCGGCGACCGCTGTGATGCAGCGCTGTGAATCAGCGACCCTTGTATGCCGGAGGGCGGCGCTCCACGAACGCGGCCACGCCCTCCTGCGCGTCCGCCGTCGACATGTTGATCTCCTGAGCCATGGCCTCGGCCGCGAAGGCCGTCGCGCGGTCCGAGTCGAGGGAGGCGTTCACCAGGTGTTTGGTGAGGGCGATGGCCCGGGTGGGGCCGGCGGCCAGCCGCTGTGCCCACTCGCGGGCCGTCTTCTCCAGCTCGTCGGACGGGACCACACGGTTGACGAGTCCGAGCCGTTCGGCCTCGGCGGCGGGGAGCGGGTCGCCGAAGAACATCAGTTCCTTGGCGCGCTGCGGACCGACGAGACGGGGGAGCAGATACGCGCCCGCGCCGTCCGGCACCAGTCCGCGCCGTACGAACACCTCGATGAACTTGGCGGATTCCGCGGCCAGTACGAGGTCGCAGGCGAAGGCGAGGTGGGCCCCGATCCCGGCGGCCGTGCCGTTGACGGCGGCGATCACGGGCTTCTCGCAGTCGAGGACGGCCGCGATCAGACGCTGGGCACCGAGCCTGATGGTCCGTGCCACGTCGCCGGGGATCCGCTCGGCGCTGGAGGGCGATCCGCGCAGGTCGGCCCCCGCACAGAAACCCCTGCCGGTCGCGGTGATCACGACGGCTCGTACGGCGGGGTCGGCGGAGGCGTCGGCGAGCAGCCGGATGATGTGTTCTCGCTGGTCCCAGGTGACGGCGTTCATGACCTCGGGCCGGTTGAGCGTGATCCACGAGACGCCGTTGTCAGTGGCGTGCAGTACCAATGACTCGACGGATTCTTCGGGGCTGTCGGGGGATTTGGGAGCTTCGGGGGAGTGGTCGGAGGCTGTCGCGAGGGGGGCGTCGGTCATGGGGGAGTGGCTCCGTTCGGTAGGGCGGTTGGCTCGTGCGTGGGTGCGGGCGACGGCGGCGGCGTGGGTCCGTGCCCGGGATGGGGTGGCGGCGTGGGTCCGTGCCCGGGATGGGGTGGCGGCGTGGGTCCGTGCCCGGGATGGGGTGGCGGCGTGGGTCCGTGCCCGGGATGGGGTGGCGGC
>NZ_JBSFWK010000026.1:62997-115649 GCF_053594815.1 Streptomyces sp. NPDC002577
CCGTGGGTCCGGGTGCGGGCATGGGTGTGGATGCGAGTGCGGGTAGGGCCAGGGCCGCGGGCCATGGCCCCCATGCCGCCGCCGGCCGAGGTGCCCGCGCGTGGAGCCTCAGCGGCACACGGCCAGCGCGTCCAGCGCCACCGCCCCCTGCCCGCTGGGCAGCACCATGAGCGGGTTGATGTCGAGTTCCGCGAGGTCGTCGCCGAGTTCGAGCGCCATCCGCTGGACGCGCAGCACGACCTCGACCAGCCCGTCCACATCGGCCGGGGGCGCACCCCGGACCCCGTCGAGCAGGGCCCGCCCGCGCAGTTCGCCGAGCATGGCCCGCGCCTGGTCCTCGCCGAACGGCGGCACACGCACCGCCGCGTCCCGCAACACCTCGACGAGTACGCCGCCGAGGCCGACGGTCACCGTCGGCCCGAACAGCGGGTCCTGCGTGACGCCGACGACCATCTCGACGCCCCGCTCGACCATCTGACAGACGAGGACACCGTCCAGAGTGATGCCCTCGAAGCGGGCGATGTCGGTCAGTTCACGGTAGGCGTCGCGGACCTGGCTGGCCGAGGTCAGCCCGATCTTCACCAGGCCCAGTTCGGTCTTGTGGCCGAGCTGCGCTCCCGACGCCTTCATCACCACCGGGTAGCCCACCAGGCCCGCCGCCCGCACGGCCGCGGCCGCGCTGGTCACCAGCTGCTCGCGGGGCACCCGGATGCCGTAGGTGCGCAGCAGCTGCTTGGCCGCGTGCTCGCTCAGCTGCCGGCCGGGGCGCATCAGCGCCCGCGCCTTGCGGCAGGCCGGGGACGCGGTGCGCGGCGCCTCGTCGAAGGGCGAACGGTAGGCGGCGGTGAACCGGTGGTGGTCCAGATGGGCGCGCACCGCGGTGATGCAGTTCGCGAAGGTCCGGAAGGTGGCCACACGCGAGGAGCCGAGGAGTGTCCTGCGGTAGGCGTCCTCGGTGCCGACCGGCGACCCCCAGACCACGCACACCAGCTTGTCGGTCCGCTCCGCCGCGTCCACCAGGTCCTGCGCGAGCTTGTCGCTCATCGGCGGGAAGGGGCCGGTGATCGGGCAGATCAGTACGCCTACGGAGGGGTCGTCGAGGATCGCGTCGATGATCTTGCGGCCGCGCCAGTCGCCCACGGGGTGCCCGCCGTTGTCGACGGGATTCGCGACGTTCAGGTACGGGGGTATCCACTGGTGCAGCTCGGCCTGCTTCGCATCGGAGAGCGTCGGCAGCTTCAGGCCGGCCTGCACCGCCAGGTCCGAGAAGTGCGCGCCCGTGCCGCCCGAGATCGAATAGACGACGACCCCGTCCGCCACCGGTTTGCGGGCCCTCGCCAGCAGGGC
The DNA here is from genome assembly GCF_053594815.1 of Streptomyces sp. NPDC002577. NCBI lineage: Bacteria > Bacillati > Actinomycetota > Actinomycetes > Kitasatosporales > Streptomycetaceae > Streptomyces > Streptomyces sp. NPDC002577. The sequence goes on from NZ_JBSFWK010000026.1 coordinate 64,345, forward strand.
CGCGGTGTCCTGGAGTTCGTCGAGTCCGTCCACGCGGACCACGCCGTACTGCCGCATCGCCGCGTCCACCACCGCGTCCGCGCCGGTCAGCTTGCCGGTGTGTGAGGCGGCGGTCCGGGCGCCGGTCTCGGTGCGGCCCACCTTGACCGCGACGACCGGCACTCCTCGCCGGGCCGCGCGGTCGGCGGCGAGGAGGAAGGAGCGCCCGTCCTTGAGGCCCTCGACGTAGCAGGCGATGGCGCCGACCTCGGGCTGCTCGGCGAAGTAGGAGATGAAGTCCGCGGTCTCCAGGTCGGCCTCGTTGCCGGTCGGTGCCCAGTGGGAGAGGCGGATGCCCAGCTCCTGCAGGGCGAAGACGGGGCGGCCCTGGTGGCCCGACTGTGTGATCAGCGCGATCGCCGGGCCGTCCAGGTCGTCGCGGAACCGCTCGAAGGCGTTGAGGTTGGTGTTGGGGCCGAGGAGTCGTATGCCGGAGCGTGCGACGGCGGCGGCGAGCCGGTCCTGGGCGGCCGTGCCCGCCTCGCCGGTCTCGGCGAAGCCCGAGGCGAAGGCCACCGCGAACTTCACCTTTGTCTCGGCGAGTTCCTCGATGACGGGAAGGGGGTCGGCGACGAGCAGTACGGCCAGGTCGACCTGTTCGGGCAGGTCTCTGAGGGAAGGGAAGCACGGCATGCCGAAGACGGACTGGCGGGTCGGGTGTACGGGGTGCAGCCGGGCGCCGACCCGCTCGGACCAGGAGAGCAGCTGCCTGGTGATGCCCGTGTTCGGCCGCCCCTCGGCGTCCGAGGCGCCAACGACGGCCACGGACTCGGGGCGGAAGAGGCGGTCCAGGTCGGGAACGGCGGCGCTCAGCGGCCGTCCGCTGACGTCCAGGTCGCCGGTCGTCGCGGCGCTGCCGTGCACGGCAGGCGGCAGGGTCTCGCCGCAGGCCACAACGCGCGTGCGGCGGGAGTCGGTGGTGAGGGTGCCGTAAGTCGATCCAAGCATCGGTCCGCCCGCTCCTGTGTGACAGCGATTAACTGACGCATAGTCAGATTACGTATCTGATGCCCCGTCAGGAAGGGGTGTTACCGCGTGTACGGAGACGGGTGCAGCGGGCACGTGATTCGTACCCGCTGCGTATTGACGTGAACCTGTCGGTCGTGTGGGTCATGAGAGTGCCGTCAGGGGCCCCGCGGCCACGCGTTCGCCGGACCGCACCGCGCCGTCCGTGCCCCGTTTCAGTACGCCGACGTCTCGGTGCCGGCCCAGTGGATGCCGCCGGGGCGCCCGCAGGCGGCGCTCAGTGCTGCGCTGCTGCCGCCGACGAGACCTCGCGGGCTATCGCCTTGGCGATCTTCTCGGCGTCGAGGGCCATTTCGCGGAACATGCCGCTGATGGGATTGGTGAACCCGGTGAAGTAGAGGCCGCGGGCCCCCATCGCTGTGCGTGCGCCGTGGACCACCGGGCGGCCCCGCCCGTCGAGTACGCCGAGGTGGCCGACCAGATCCTTCAGCCCCCGGGCGTAGCCGGTGGCCGCGATGACGGCCTCCGGGCCTATGCGGCTGCCGTCCGCGAGGACGACCTTGCCGTCCTCGAAGGACTGGACGGCTGCCACGGGTTCGACCCGGCCCTTGCGTACGGCGTCGATCAGGCCGACGTCCTGCACCGGGATGGAGCCCTCGTTGACGCGCGAGTACAGCCCTGTGCCGGGGCGCGGCAGGCCGTGTTCCGTCAGGTCGGGGACGCTGATCTTTGCGAGCGGCCGGGCGAGCCGGTCGACCAGGGCGACCGGCAGCCGCCGCACCAGGATCCCGGTGTACTGGGCCGCCCAGCCCGCCGTGGACCGGCGCACGATGTGCGGCGCCGTGCGCACCGCGAGCCGTACCCGCGAGGCCCCGCCCTCGACCAGGTCGACGGCTATCTCGGCGCCCGTGTTGCCGACGCCGACGACGAGGACGTCGCGGCCGGCGTAGGGCCCCGCGTTGCGGTAGTCGGAGGCGTGCAGCAGTTCACCGGTGTACGAGTCGCGGCCGGGCCAGTCGGGCACGTGCGGGGTGTGGTTGTGGCCGGTGGCGACGACGACCGCGCTGCCCGTCAGTTCGCGGCCGCCGGTGGCGTGCAGCAGCCAGCCCGATCCGTCGGGGGACCGCTCCACGCGCGAGACCTCGACGCCGGTGACGATCTCGAGCCCGTGGTATTCGGCGTATTTGTCCAGGTAGCGGACGACGTTGTCGCGCGAGACCCACCGTCCGAAGGAGCGCGGCATGGCGAGTCCCGGCAGGGCGGAAAGCCGCCGGGTGGTGTGCAGATGGAGCCGGTCGTAGTGCCGGCGCCAGGAGGCCCCGACGTGGTCCGCTCGTTCCAGTACGACGGCTCGTACGCCCCGCGCCCGCAGTGCGGCCGCCGCGGCAAGCCCGCCGGGCCCGCCGCCGATCACGTAGACGGGGCGGTCTTCGTGATGCGGCACCGAGGGGCGTGCGGGGGCATTCGAGTCGGTCATGGGCGGGAGCGTATCCGCGTTGTCCCTGGAAAGGACCTGGTCAATGCGGAAATCCATTGCGAATCGATCACGGCCGTCAACCGGATTCGCCGGATCCCCCTTCCCGGTGACCGACTCGTCGCGAACGGCGACGGAACCCTTGCCGGCCGCCGCGCGATGCGCTGAACTGACGTACCGTCAGAAAACATGGAGTGCGAGTCAAGACAGTGCCGTGCGGCAGCGTGCAGCAGCGGGAGGAGCCCGTCCCATGGAGTCGATCTGGCTCAGCGGCGCCGAATGGCTCGCCGTGCTCCGCATCGGACTCGGTCTGTGGTGGCTGGAGAGCTGGCGGCACAAGGACAAGAAGGGCTGGTTCGAGCGGGGCACGGGGATCGCATGGGCGGCGGACGTCGCCGCGAAGCACAGATGGAACGCGGTGCGCAGCGGCTTCGACGCCGTCGTCGCGCCCAGGCCCAGGGCCATGGCGTATGTCGTCGTCTACGCCGAACTCGCCCTCGGGCTCGGCCTGGTCCTCGGCTTCCTGACGCCGATCGCCCTGGTCGGCGGCCTGCTGCTCAACGTCCTCTACCTCCTCCTCATGATCCATGACTGGGCCGAGCAGGGACAGAACTCGATGATGGCGCTGATCTCGCTGGTCGCGCTCTTCGGCATGTCCTGGCAGACCTGGTCCCTCGACAGCGCGATCGGACTCTTCGGATGACTGGGACAAGCGCGGCCGCACGGTTCGACCTCCCCGAACCCGACGCCTTCACCCGCCGCTACTGGGACGCGGCGGCCGACGGGCAGCTGCTGCTGCGCCGGTGCCGGGCCTGCGGCCTCGCCCACCACTATCCCCGCGAGTTCTGCCCCCACTGCTGGAGCGAGGACGCCGACTGGGAGCAGGCGAGCGGCCGCGCCACGCTCTACACATGGTCCGTGGTCCACAGGAACGACCTGCCGCCCTTCGGCACGCGCACGCCCTACGTCGCCGCGGTCGTGGATCTCGAGGAGGGGCCGCGGATGATGACGGAGGTCGTGGACTACGAGGAGGGGGCGCTGCGGATCGGGATGAGACTGGAGGCGGCGTTCCGGGCCGTGGCGGGCGAGGACTTCACGGTGCCGGTGTTCCGGCCCGCGGCGGCCGAGAAGCAGGGGCAGCCGAGGAGCAGAGGCACGGGAATCCAGGCCGGCCCCGGAATTCGCTTCCGCCGCGCCAACAGCCCCCGTCACCATGAGGCATGACCACACCCTCGTACGACGTCGATGCGTATGACACCGACTGGCAGCTGACCCACGATCTCGACGGCTTCATGGGACGCGCCGCGGACTTCCTGCGCGCTGATCCCGTCCTGCACACGGTGCTGCTCAGCGTCACCGGAAACCTGCGCGGGCGCGGCCTGCATGTCTACGGCGAGGAGGACCCGCTGTTCGGCACGCTGGTGGTACGGGGTGAGGTCGCCGGTGCCTTCTTGTGGACGCCGCCGTTTCCGGTTCAGCTCACCTCCGTCCCGGCGGAGGCCGCGGCGGCGCTGGCGGAGCGGCTGGCCGACCGGACCTCGTATGCGCCCGGGGTGGCCGCCGAACCGTCGACCGCCGAAGCGTTCGGCGCGGCCTGGCAGAAGCGCACCGGTGCGGTCCCCCGTGTCGGTCTCCGCCAGCGCCTCTACCGGCTCGAGAAACTCACGCCGCCGGAGCCGGCACCACCCGGCCGCGCGCGGGTCGCGGGTGCGCAGGACCGGGAGCTGCTGAAGCGCTGGCACACCGAGTTCAGCGAGGCCGTCGGCGACGGGCCCGGCATGGACGCGGACGAGTGGGCCGACAGCCGCATCGCCTACGGCGGCGTCACGCTCTGGGAGACCTCCGACGGCACCCCGGTCTCCATGGCGGGCGCGACGCGGCGCACCGCGGGCATGGTCCGCGTCGCCCCCGTCTACACGCCGCGCGAACTGCGCGGCCGTGGCTACGCGGGTGCCGCCACCGCCGAGGTGAGCCGGGCCGCGCTCGCCGCGGGCGCCGACGAGGTGCTCCTCTACACCGACCTCGCCAACCCCACCAGCAACGCCCTCTACCAGCGCATCGGCTACCGCCCCGTGCAGGACTCCACGGTCCTCCTCTTCACGGCCACAGCAGCCGCCTGACCCAGCCCGGCCCCGACCCGGTCCTGCGATACGTGAGCCGGACGTGCCGCCGCCGCTCGTCGCCCTGGAAGAACTCCACCTCGTCCGGAACGACCCGGTACAGCGTCCAGGACGGGACCTGGGCGTCCGGTTCACGCTGCGCCCGTTCCCACGCCGCCTGCGACGCCAGCTCCAACTCGGCATATGAGGCGAGGACTTCGCTCTGGTGGCCCACCAGAGCTGCCGCCAGTGCACCCGTCGACCGCGCGTGCAGATCCGCCTGACCGGCTTCGGGCGGTGCCACGGCGACCTTTCCCCGGACCCGGACCTGCCTGCCCTGTACGGCCCAGTAGAAGCCGAGAGCGGCATAGGGGCGGGCAGCGAGCTGGTGTCCCTTGCGGCTGGTCGCGTGCGTCGCGAAGGCCCAGCCGTGCTCGTCCGCCCCGTGCAGCATCACCGTGCGGACGTCGGGCAGCCCGTCCGCGTCCGCCGTGGCCAGTGACATGGTGTGCGGCTCGCTCTGCCCGGCGGCGACCGCCTCCGCGAACCACCGTACGAAGAGCGGGAGAGGCTCCTCCGGGACGTCGTCCGGGTCGAAGGCGGGCAACTCGGTGTCCCAGACGCGCTGCGACCGTAGCAACTCGTGAAGATCCGGTTCCATGCCCCGAGTATCGTCCCCGGTGGCCGGTTCCTGAGCGCCCGTTCCCAGCCTCAAGGGCCTGGGAGGTGCCCCCAGCCCGTCACCCGTACCACTGCGCGCACGCACACCGGCAGCCACAGCCGCCTCGAACAGCGTCTCAACATACGCGAATTCGTGTGGCGAGTACGGGGTCAGAGGCCGGTCACGCGGTGCCCAGCACCACCGTCCCCGACGAGCAGAACCACCCTCCCGTGCCGGACGCCACGGCGAGCTGCGGCAGGCGGCCGCCGGGCCTGCGTACCTGCCGCTCGCCCGCCTCGCCGCGCAGCTGCCGCACGGCCTCGACGAGCAGGAACAGGCCGCGCATCCCGGGGTGCTGGGCCGAAAGACCGCCTCCGTCCGTGTTCACCGGCAGGTCGCCCGTCAGCGTCAGCCGGCCCTTCTCCACGAACGCCCCGCCCTCGCCCTTCGCGCAGAAGCCGAGGTCCTCCAGCGTCACGAGGGTCATGTACGTGAAGGCGTCGTAGATCTCGGCCATCTCGATCTCCTCCGGCCGCACGCCCGCGCGCTCGAAGGCGAGCCGGCCGCTGACCGCCGCCGGGGAGACCGTGAAGTCCGGCCACTCCGACATCGTGGTGTGGGAGACGTGCTCGCCCGTGCCGAGGACCCAGACGGGCGCGGTGCGGCAGTCGCGTACGTACTCCTCCGCGGCCAGCAGGACGGCCGCCCCGCCGTCTGAGCGTATGCAGCAGTGCAGCTTCGTGAAGGGATCCGCGATCACCGGGCCGGACAGGACGTCGTCGACCGTGATCGGTTCGCGGAACATCGCGTCGGGGTTGTGCGCCGCGTTGGCGCGCGCCTGTACAGCTACGGAGGCGAGCTGCTCGAGCGTCGTGCCGTACTCGTGCATATGGCGGCGGGCGGCCATCGCGTACTTCGAGATCAGCGTGTGCCCATAGGGCACCTCGAACTGGAGGGGGCCGCGCGCGCCGAAGGACAGGTCGGAGGTGCGGCGGCCGGCCCTGATGTCGGCGCGGGCGGTCGAGCCGTAGACGAGCAGCACCGCGTTCGCGTGCCCGGCCGCGATGGCGTCCGCCGCATGGGCCGCCATGACCTCCCAGGTGGAGCCGCCGACCGCCGTCGAGTCGACCCATGTGGGCCGCAGGCCCAGGTACTCGGCCACCTCGGCCGGTGCGAGGGTGCCGAGCCCCGCGCAGGCGAAGCCGTCGACGACCTCGCGGCCGAGCCCGGAGTCGGCGAGGGCCCGGCGGGCGGCCTGGGCGTGCAGGGCGTAGGGGGTGGCCTCGTCGACGCGGCCGCAGTCCGAGAGGGCGATGCCGACGACGGCCGCCTTGCGGGTCCCGGCGGCGCGGGAGGTCGCTGAACCTGGCATGAATCTGACGGTACATCAGATTATTCGGGCGCCGGGAGGGCTCGTCCAATCCTGTCCCTGTGCATCCGCGGACCATGGGCCTAATATGACGGCCCGTCAGATCTGTACTGGATGGCTGACTGAATGACCGCTCGGACGACTGCTCAGGTCCGATCGGGTTCGACACCGTCCGGTCCCGGGGAGGAGCCTCGCCGATGGACGCCACCTTCACCGCCGAGCAGGACGAGTTCCGCCGCACCGTGCGAGAGATCCTGCTCAAACGCTGCGGTCCGGAGGAGGTGAAGTCGGCGACGCGAACGGCCGTCGGCTACGACACCTCGCTGTGGTCGGCGCTCTGCGAGCAGCTCGGCCTGCCAGGGCTCGCCCTCCCCGAGGAGTGCGGAGGCGCGGGCTGCTCGGTCACCGAACTCGCCCTCGCCTTCGAGGAGTCGGGCCGCGCCCTGGCGCCCTCCCCGCTCCTGTCCACCGCCGTCCTGGCGGGCCCGCTCCTGCTGTCCCTCGGCACGGAGCGGCAGCGCGCGGAACTGCTGCCGCGTATCGCCTCCGGCACGCTCACCGCGGCCCTCGCGATCCCCGGCACGGGCCTCGCCACCGCACTCGGACTGGCCGGGGACAACCGCGGCGACTGGGCGGGCGGAGGTCGCGCGGGAGGCGTACAGGCGCGGCGCACGGACGGGTCCTGGCGGCTGTACGGACAGGCCGAGCGGGTGCTGGACGGCCACAGCGCCGGCCTGCTCCTGGTCGCCGCCCACACCGGAGGCTTCGCCCGCTCCCGTACGCTCCTCTTCCTCGTACGGGAGGGCGCCGCGGGGCTCGCGCGCACCCGGCAGGCGTCGCTGGACGAGACACGGCCGCAGGCACGCGTCGAACTGCGCGACGTCGAAGCGGAGTTGCTGGGTGAGGACGGTGGTACGAGCCAGGCCGGCGTGGCCGGTGCCCTGGCCGCCGTCGGGGGCACGGCCGCCGCGGTGATCGCCGCGGAGGCCGTGGGGGCGGCCGACCGGGTGCTCGAGCGGACCGTCGAGTATGTGCGGCAGCGCGAGCAGTCCGGTCGCACGGGCGGTTTCCTCCGGGCGGAGGGGCACCGGCTGGCCGACATCTACGTACGGGTGCAGGCCGCGCGCTCCGCCGCGTACTACGCGGCCTGGGCGGCCGCGGCGGACAGCGGGGAGCGGACCTGCCGGGCGGCGGCCGTGGGAGGCCTCGCCCTCGCGCAGGCGCTCGAGGTGCTGCGCACCGCCGCGTCGGAAGCCGTGCAGCTGCTCGGCGGTACCGGTTTCACCTGGGAGTATGACGCCCACCTCTACTTCAAACGCGCCTCGGGCGACGAACTGCTCTTCGGCCCGGTGCACCGGCTGCGGGCCCATGCGGCGGAACGGTCCGGGCTCTTCGAGGAGGTCTGCCTCTGATGTCCGCCGCAACCCCGGGCACCCCCGCCCTGCGCCTCCTGCAGAAGGTCTCCACCTCCCGCGTCTTCGTCAGGCTCGCGCCGTACTTCATCCCTGCCATGGATCTTGCCGTGCACCGGCTCACCCGCGGAAAGGTGCAGCTCAGCGCCCAGATGCTGCCGGGCCTCGTGCTCACGGCACGCGGCGCGAAGAGCGGTCTGCCGCGGCGTACGCCCCTTGCCTGCATGCCGGAGGCATCCGGGGACTGGATCGTGATCGGCTCCAATTACGGACGGCCGGAACACCCGCTGTGGACCGGGAACCTGCTCGCCCATCCGGACGTCGAGATCAGCTGGCGGGGGCGGGACATCCCGGTGACCGCGCGGCTGCTGGAGGGGGAGGAGCGGGCGCGGGCGTGGCAGGAGGCGCTTGCGTTCTGGCCGCCCTACGGGCTGTACCAGTCCCGGGTCAGCCGGGAGATCCGCGTTTTCCGGCTGACGTCCAGGTGACGTCCCCGGGCGATGCGGGCAGGTCTGTGCGATCCGGGCCGCTCCGTCCCCGCGGCATGGGCACCGGGCCCCCACAACGCGGCAGGCGGCAGATCACCTGGGTGATCTGCCGCCTGCCTGACAGGACTCGGTTGACTGGGGCTACCGGGTGGGCTTCTTCCCGGTGATGCCCAGATGCACCAACAGTGCGAGGCTCGGCTTCAGTTCGGCCTGCTTGACGCCCCAGGTCTGGAAGCCCTTCTGGTGCGAGGCGACCGCGGCGAGCATGGCGACGAGGGAACCCGCCATCGCGGCCGGGCTCACCTCCTTGTCGACCTTGCCCTTGGCCTGGAGCTCCTTGACCGTTTCGGTAAGCGAGTTGTTGACGGAGTTGAGGATCTTCATCCGGATCTTGTAAAAGCGCTTGTCGCCCTCGGCAGCGCCCAGATCGACGACCCGGAGGATCGCGTCGTTCTTGCGCCAGAAGTCGAGGAAGCCGTCGACAAGGTCCTGGGCCGTCTGCCAGCCGGCCTTGCCGACCCAGGAGCGGCCGGCGAGGAGCTCGGTCAACCCGGCGCCCTCCGCGGCCATTTGCTCGGCGATCTCGAGGACCGCCCCTTCCACGTCCGGGAAATACTGGTAGAAGGTCGCGGGCGAGGTCCCCGCCTTCCGGGCCACATCGATGACTTTGACGTCCCGATACGGCGACGAGCTGAGCATTTCACTGAGGCACTCGAGCAGCTTCTGACGCGTCGCCTGCCCGCGCCTTCCGGCCACACGGCCGTCAACGGTACGTACTTGTCCTGTCATGCCGTCAGCTTACCGAGGGGTGATCGGAGCGCGATTCGGCCGACTGCAAATGGGGTTGGCGGCCTCTGCGGGCGTGTGTCCGGCGGGGTCTCGTGCGCCGGGGGATGGACGGGTACGGGCGGATATGCACACGTGTTATCAACAGCCTGTGGACAAGATCGGTGGATGAAGAATTGACCAAGTGTTCGAATTAATCCCCTGCGGGCACCGAGAGCGACCATTAGCTTATGTGTGACGGACGCCACACGTCCGTGCCGAGGCGGTGCCGCAGAGAACGCGCCACAGAGAGAGAACACGCCACAGAGAAGGCCACAGAGAAGAAGGGGCAGGGCGGGCTCATGGGCGAGAGAACCTTCGCGGAAGGCGTTCCGTGCTGGGTGGACGCGATGCTCCCCGACGTCGAGGCGGGCAAGCGCTTCTACGGCGAGGTCTTCGGCTGGACCTTCGACGAGGGTGCGGGCGCCGAGTACGGCTACTACACGCAGGCGTACAGCGACGGGAAGAACGTGGCGGCCCTCGCGCCCAAGCAGGACGGGCGCCTGCCCACCGTCTGGACCGTCTATTTCGCCACCCCCGACGCGTTCTCGCTCGCCGCCCGGATCCGCGAGGCCGGCGGGCAGCTGGTCATGGAGCCCATGCCGGTCGGGCCCTTCGGCACCATGGCCCTCGCGACCGACCCCGAAGGCGCCGTCTTCGGGCTCTGGCAGGGCGGCACCCACACCGGCTTCGAGAAGCAGCAGGAGCCGGGGTCCTTCTGCTGGACCGAGGTGTACTCACGCGACAAGACGGTCGTCGACCCCTTCTACGAGACCGTCTTCGGCTACGGCGGATTCGACCTCGAGGACGCCGGCGCCGACTTCCGCACCTGGTCGCCCCGCGGCACCGAGCCGGGGCCCGACACCGCGATCGGCGGCCGGAGCGTGATGTCCGGCGCCTTCCCCGTCGAGATGCCGTCCCATTTCCTCGTCTATTTCGACGTCGCGGACTGCGACGCGACAGCCGATGCGGTGGTCCGGCTGGGCGGCCGCGTCCAGGCGCCACCCTTCGACATCCCGTACGGCCGCATCGCGGTTCTCATGGACGACCAGGGCGCGGCGTTCGCCGTGCTCCAGGACTAGGGCCTCACCGGGGCGGTGACCGGGCGGTAAGGGATACGTTTTGCCCTGAGACACCCCGAAGCGGGCCCGGGTTAGCAACCTGTGCCCGAGGCAGGAAGAATCGGGGTGCGCGGCACCGTGTCGGTCCGGGGTGAGACGCTGCGCAGTGGCTGCTTCGGGCGCAGCCGCGTACGGGGAGGTGGCAGGGAAGTGGTGGATCAGCTGACGCAGCACGATCCGAGGCGGATCGGGCCGTTCGAAGTGCTGGGCCGGCTGGGTGCCGGAGGCATGGGGCTGGTCTATCTCGCACGGTCGGCGTCGGGCCGGCGCGTGGCGATCAAGACCGTCAGGACCGAGCTCGCGGAGGACCAGCTCTTCCGCGTCCGCTTCACCCGCGAGGTGGAGGCCGCCCGGGCCGTGTCCGGCTTCTACACGGCCGCGGTCGTGGACGCCGACCCGCGCGCCGCCGTGCCCTGGCTGGCCACCGCCTACGTCCCCGCCCCCTCGCTCGAAGAGATAGTGAACGAGCACGGGCCGCTGCCGGTCCAGGCGGTGCGCTGGCTGGCGGCCGGAGTCGCCGAGGCGCTGCAGTCCATCCACGGCGCGGGGCTGGTCCACCGCGACCTCAAGCCGTCGAACGTGCTCGTGGTCGAGGACGGCCCCCGCGTCATCGACTTCGGCATCGCGTCGGGCGTCTCCAACACGCGCCTGACCATGACGAACGTCGCCGTCGGCACCCCGCCTACATGTCGCCCGAGCAGGCCAAGGACTCCCGCAGCGTGACGGGCGCGAGCGATGTGTTCTCGCTCGGCTCGACCCTCGTCTTCGCCGCCACCGGGCACGCGCCCTTCCATGGCGCGAACCCCGTCGAGACGGTGTTCATGCTGCTGCGCGAGGGCCCCGACGTCGAAGGGCTGCCGGACGATCTCCGTCCGCTCATCGAGTCCTGCATGCAGATGGAGGCAGGCGCCCGCCCCACCCCCGCCGACCTCCAGGCCCAGCTCGCACCGCATCTGTTCGGACCCGGTTCCGACGACAGCGGTACGGCGTCCGCGTGGCTGCCCGAGCGTGCGGTGGCGCTGATCGAGGCCCGGCGCAACGGCCGCCCGCCCGTCCGGAGCAGCGGCTCCGGGCGCAGCGGCGGGCGGGGCGCCCCCGCGGTTCCGCCGCGGCCCGAGCACGCCCCGGGGCCCGTGCAGCCCGCGCCCGGCGTGAGCGGCGACGGCGGCTGGACGGGTGCCCCGGCCCCCGACGCCGGACCGGTACGCCTGCCCGGCGCCCAGGTGCCGATCGGGCCCGGGCCCCGCGTGGCCGACGTCCGCGCGGCCGCCGTGAACGCCCCGCCCGCCGCCGCGGGCCTCGCCGCCTCCTGGTCGCGGGCCGGCGCGGCGGTCAACGGCGCCCCGGCGGTGCCCGCGCCCACGGCGGCACCGCCCGAGCCCGACCCGGGGGCGCCCTGGCGGCCCTGGCGGTTCCGGATGTCCAACGAGGTGTGGGGCACGCCCGTCGTCGCCGGAGACCTCGTGTACGTCACGTCGTTCGAGGTCCACGCGCTGGACGTCTCCACGGGCCGGCGCCGGTTCAAGACGCGGGACGTCGCCTGGTCGCTGGCGGTGGCCGACGGGCGTATCCACGCCTCGGACGGGCCCACGCTCCTCGCCCTCGACGCCCGCGAGGGCTCCGACCTGTGGCGGCTGCCCGTCAACGGCTGGGTGTACTCGCTGAAGGCCGACCGCGGCACCGTCCTCACCGCGACCCGCGGCGGCGGCGTCCAGGCCTGGGATGCCGCGAGCGGCGAGATGCTGTGGGAGATCACCGACGCCCAGAGCGACTTCGAGACTCCCGAGGCCGGGCCCGTCGTGCACGACGGGACGGTGTACGTGTGGAAGGACGCGCGGCTGCGGGCCCTCGATGCGCGCACCGGCAACGAACGCTGGTCGTACCCGGTCGGCGACGCCGCGTCCTGCGGGGGTGTGCCGGTCCGGCTGACGCACGCGCCCGACGGCAACGTGTACATCTCCGCGGGCACCCGTGTCCTCGCCGTCGACGTGGTGAGCGGCCTCGTCCGCTGGCACTTCGAGGCGCCCGCGGTCTTCCTGAGCCCGCCCGCCTACGCGGCAGGGCCCGCGGTCACCGGCGGCGGGGTCTACCTCGCCGACTACCTCGGCACGGTGTACGCCCTGGACGCCGCCGACGGCCGCGACCGCTGGCGCATCGCCACCGAGTCCCGGTCCTCCGTGGACCCCGTGCTCGTCGCGGACGGACATGTCCACGTGGGCAGCGGCAAGGGCCTGTACACACTGGACGCCGTGACCGGCACCCCGAAGTGGCGCTTCCAGGCCGGCGGCGACGTGGTCGGCGCGCCGGCCGTCGCCGAGGGCCGCATCCACTTCGGCTCGACGGACCACCTGCTGTACACCCTCAAGGCGGACGACGGCCGCCTGCGCTGGAAGCTCGCGACGGGCGGCGAGATCACCGGCTCGCCGGTGGTGCAGAACGGCGTCGTGTACGCGTGCAGCAAGGACCGCTGCGTGTACGCACTGGACGCGGAGAAGGGGACGGGGACGGCGCGGGGGTAGGCGGCGGCCCACCGTCCTACCGTTGTGGGCATCGTTCCGCAGGGCGGAACGGGTGGGCTCAACCCACGTCGTACGGTGCCCTCGCGTCGGACCCGCCCCCCCCGTGGGCGGGGGTGCGGGTCCGGTCAGGTGTGGTCCGGTGGCCGCTGCCGGATCGGCTGCGTCGGCTCGTCACGTGCCGGCCGAGGCGGTTCCCCGCCCGGACGGGTGGGCCCCCCGGTGGCTGCCGGCTCCGTCGGCGCCAGCGGTGTGGTCCGCCGCCTGCGCCCCCGCTTGCGCCCCGGCATCACCAGCGACGCGAGCAGCAGCACCACGCCGCTTCCGACCGCGCTCGCGACACCCGGTTGGAGGCCGGGACCGGGTCCGCCGACGGTCAGGCTGCCCTGGGCCAACCCCAGCCGTACCATCCACAGCACGGCGAAGCCCAGGACGATCACACCCGCCAGGGCGACCAGGCCGCGCGACCGCAGGGCGATCCCGGCCAGCGCCACCACCGCCGCGACGACGAACGGCAGGAAGAGCGAGCCGAACAGCGCGGCCCGCACGGCGGTGACGCCGGTGCCGGCGAACAGGTCTCCGAGGCGGTACTCGCGCCCGAGACGGCCGTCGTACCAGGCACGGAAGGGGCTCCAGACGGCGGCCGTCGCTCCGATGAGAGCGAGGACGGACCCGAGGACGTACCGGACCATCGCACGCCTCCTCAGCAGCTCTCGATCACGACGCTACGCTTCGTGTGCGAGCCGCGCCATATGGCAACACCCCAGCCCGGGACGCCCGCGAGCACTGCGCGGGTACCCGCCAAAGGCGTGGGCGAACCGCCCGCCGACGCGCGACGCCTAGCGGATGCGGTGGCCGGCCGAAGGGCCCGAGTGGCGGGCGGCGAACAGTTCCGCCTGCCGCTCGGGCGGCAGACTGCCCAGCGCGAGGAGGTGCGGAGCCTGCGCGAACGCGTGCGCGCGCGCCGCCTCCTTCGCCGCCCACACGGCACGGACCGTGCCCTGCACGGCCTCGGTCGGATACGAGGCGATCACCCGGGCACAGTCGAGGGCGGCGCCCAACGCCTCACCCGGCGCGGTCACTTGCGACACAAGACCTGTCTCGTACGCCCGGCGCGCCGAGATCCGCTCGGCCGTGCCCATCAGCGCCATCCTCGCGACCTCCCCGAGCGGCATGCGCTGCGCCATGAGGATCGGCTCGTACGCGCTGACCATGCCGTACGTCGTGTGCGGATCGAAGAACGTCGCCGTCTCGTCCGCGACCACGAACTCGGCCTCGCCGATGAGATAGAAGGCGCCGCCGCAGGCCATACCGCCCACGGCGGCGATGACGGGCTTCCAGAGGTCGTTCGCCTTCGGGCCGATGGTGAGGAGAGGGTCGTCGGTCGAGTATGGCGACGCGGGCTGCGGAACGTCGGCGGAGCGGTCGATCCCGGTGCAGAAGGCCCTGGTCCCGGCGCCGGTGACGACGATCGCCCGTACGGTGTCGTCGAACCGGAACTCCCGCCACGCAGCGGCCAGTTCACCGGCCGTCTCGAGGTCGATGGCGTTGTGCCGCCCGGGGCGGTCGAGGGTGACGACGGCCACCCCTGTCTCCTTGTGCACCTCGGTGCGGAGCGTCATGGCCGCTCCAGTACCCAGCGCGGCACCGCCACACCATCGAGGTCCGCGAACACGACCTGCACCTTCGCGCCGATGCGCAGCCGTTCGGGCGGGACCGAGTTCAGCGGGGCGTCCGGTTCGCTGACGAGGTTGCCGGCCAGCCGTATGCGCGGGGCGTCCGCCAGCTCCACGAGGACCGCGTTGTACGGGGCCTGCTCGGCGTAGGCCGGAAGGAGCGGCGGATGCGGGACGACGAACGACCAGATACGCCCGCGTCCGCTCATCCTGCGCCACTCGCTGTCGAACGACTGGCAGTGCGGGCAGCAGGGCCGCGGCGGGAAGCGCAGTTCGCCGCAGCCGGGGCGGGCGCAGGCCTGGATGCGGAGTTCGCCCTGGGATGCGTACTCCCAGAAGGGCACGCCGTCGTCGTCGACGACAGGCGAGAGCAGGGTGTCGGACCGGGGCATCTCAACTCCTCAGCAGCAGAGCCGACGTGGGGACTCCCTCGCCCGCCGTGACCAGACAGGTGGCGGCGTCCGGGACCTGTGCGGTGCTCGTGCCGCGCAGCTGTTTGACGCCTTCGTTGATGAGGTTGAAGCCGTGGACATAGGCCTCGCTCAGCCCGCCGCCCCCGGTGTTGATGGGGAGCCGCCCGCCGATCTCGAGTGCGCCTCCCTCGGTGAACGCGCCGCCTTCGCCGCGGCCGCAGAAGCCGTAGCCCTCGAGGGAGAGCGGGATGAGGGGCGTGAACGCGTCGTAGATCTGGGCGACGTCGACGTCCTCGGGCCCGAAGTCGGCCTGTTTCCACAGGTGCCGGGCGGCGGTCCAGGCGGGCCCGGAGAGGGGGTCGTCGTTCCAGTAGTTGACCATGCCGTGGTGTTGCGAGGGCAGCCCCTGGGCGACCGAGTGGACGTACACCGGTGCCTGGCGGCAGTCGCGGGCACGCTCGGCGGAGACGATGACGCAGGCCAGCGCCCCGTCGGTCTCCAGGCAGTTGTCGAAGAGGCAGAGGGGCTCGCTGATCCACCGGGAGGTCATGTACATCTCGCGGGTCAGCGGCCGCTCGTACATGATCGCGGCCGGGTTCTGGTTCGCCCGGTTGCGGCAGGCGAGGGCCACGTTGAAGAGGTGGTCGCGGGTCGCTCCGTATTCGTGCATATAGCGGCGGGCGAGCATCGCGATCTCGTCGGCGGGCCGGAGCAGCCCGAAGGGCCGGGTCCACTGGGCGGGGGTCGGCAGCTGGACGGCGGTGTTCTTCCAGGGGCGGGGGCCGCTGCCTCGCTTCCGTGACCGCCAGGCGACCCCGACGCTCGCCTGCCCGGTGGCGACGGCGGCGGCGAGGTGGCCGACGGTGGCACAGGAGCCCCCGCCCCCGTACCCCACCTTGCTGAAGAAGGTGACATCGCCGGCCCCGATGGCCTTCGCTATCTCGACCTCGTCGGTCTCCTCCATGGTGTAGGAGGCGAAGGCGTCGACCTCGGATGGCGCGATCCCGGCGTCGTCGAGGGCGGCGAGGATGGCGCGGCAGGCGAGGGTCCTCTCCGATTCGGGGAGTCGTTTGGCGAACGGGGTCTGGCCTATCCCGGCTATCGCCGTAGCGTCCTTGAGGCTAGCCGCCACCTGCCACCTCCACAGTGGGATCCCCGAGTGCTGACAGGCCGTCAGGGTACAGCTAATCTGACGGACAGTCAGCTACTGCCGTATGGCCTTGTGGGAGGCGTGCGATGCGCGGGGACCTGGAGTGGGGGAGCATCCCGGGGCTGGTACGGGCGGCGGCCGAGCGGTACGGGGCCCGGGAGGCGGTCGTCGAGGGCCGCACCCGGATCTCGTACGCGGAACTGGGCGAGCGCGTGGAACGGGCGGCGGCCGCGTGCATGGCGAACGGGGTGCAGGCCGGGGACCGGGTGGCGGTGTGGGCCCCGAACACCCTGGACTGGATCGTCTCGGCGCTGGGCGCGGTGACGGCGGGGGCGGTCCTCGTACCCCTGAACACGCGCTTCAAGGGCACGGAGACGGCGTACGTACTGGAACGGACCCGCGCGAAGCTGTTGTTCGTGACGGGGACGTTCCTCGGGACGTCGTATGTGGCTTCGTTGAGGCGCGCCGCGGGTAAGGGGCCGGGCGCGGGACCGCTGCCGGGCCTGCCGCACCTGGAGCAGGTGGTGGTGCTGTCGGACGACGCACCGGCGGACTTCCGTACGTGGAAGGACTTCCTGGCGAGCGGGGAGGGCGTGGAGGAGGGGGCGGTCCGCGCACGGGCCGACGGGATCACCGGAGGTTCCCCTTCCGACATCATCTTCACGTCGGGCACGACGGGCCGCCCCAAGGGCGCGGTGATCACACACGCCCAGACGCTCCGCGGCTACGAGGTGTGGAGCGACCTGGCGGGCCTGCGCGAGGGCGACCGCTACCTGATCGTGAACCCGTTCTTCCACACCTTCGGCTACAAGGCGGGCATCGTGGCCTGCCTGATGCGGGGCGCGACGATGATCCCGCAGCCCGTCTTCGACGTGGACACCGTGCTGGCGAACATCGCGGCGGAGCACATCTCGGTCCTGCCGGGCCCGCCGACGCTGCACCAGTCGCTTCTGGACCACCCGTCCCGGGACGCGTACGACCTGTCGGCGCTGCGGCTGGTGGTGACGGGCGCGGCGGTGGTGCCGCTGCAGCTGGTGGAGCGGCTGCGCGGGGAGCTGCACGTCGACACGGTGCTCACGGCGTACGGCCTGTCGGAGGCGAGCGGCATCGTGACGATGTGCCGGCGGGGGGACGCGGCGGAGGTGATCGCGTCGACGTCGGGCCGGGCGATACCCGGGACGGAGGTGCGGGTGGTGGGGGCGGCAGGCGAGCCGCTGCCGCCGGGGTCGCCGGGCGAGGTCCTGGTCCGCGGCTTCAACGTCATGCGGGGCTATTTCGAGGACCCGCGGTCCACCACGGAGGTACTGACGCCGGACGGCTGGCTGCACACGGGCGACGTGGGCGTACTGGACGCCGCCGGGAACCTGCGCATCACGGACCGCATCAAGGACATGTTCATCGTCGGCGGCTTCAACGCGTACCCGGCGGAGATAGAGCAACTGCTCGGCCTGCACCCCGACGTGGCGGACGTGGCGGTCATCGGCGTCCCGGACCCCCGGCTGGGGGAGGTGGGCAAGGCGTACGTGGTGCGGCGACCGGGAGCCGTGGCGACCGCGGACGACCTGATCGCGTGGTCACGCCGCGAGATGGCGAACTACAAGGTGCCGAGGTCGGTGGAGTTCGTGGGGGAGCTGCCGCGGAACGCGAGCGGGAAGGTGGTGAAGGGGGAGTTGCGGGGGCGGGGCGGGCGGCACGGAACCGGCTGGGCGACGTGAACATCGGGCGTGGCAGTGACGCGTGCGCCGGTCCGGATCCACATCCCGGACGACTTCGACGAAGTGCCCGACGACGTTGCCGACGCCTTCGGGACGGGCTTGTGATGACCACCTGAAGGTGGTCTGACAGTTGATGCGTCAGGTGGGCCAAGCCGTGACCTGGATGTAGACGCACTCATGCCGCGCGACGGTCAGGTATAGAAACATGCCGCCGGGCACGTAGGCGGTCTGTACTCCTTCTGCGGCGCCTTGGTAGGCGGTGCCGTCCAGGTGAATGGCCTCCGCCGCACGCACGATCTCGTCGGCGCGCTTTTCCACCTCGACGACGAAGGCGGGCGGGGCGGGTGTGGGGCCACCGACCACATGGGCCTCATCCGGGTCGTATTCCCACCGCCGGCTACTCACGGTCGAGCGACTCCCGGGTAGTCGTGTGGAGCGCGTGGATCTCGTTCATGGCCGCTCGCCAAGCGGGATCGTCTCGGTCGACGCTCTGCGCCGTGTACTCGGCGGCCCGAAGCCGTGCGGCCATGGCAGGCACCCTTGCGATCCCCACGACGACGGCCCAGGTGTCGAGGAACTGGACGATCGGTCCGAGGTTGCCGGTACGCGCGGCCAGCGCGATGGCCTCGTCCTTCTGTCGCTCCATCTCGGCCAGGCGGTGGGGCGACACCTGCGCCAGTGCTACACGGAGAGCGGCGGGTGTCCGTTCGGGCCGGGGGATGAGGGGCCCACCGGGTTCGATGTGCTGTGCGGTCATCCTGATCCTTCCCTGGGACCGTGCCATGCCTACGGTGCGGCAGGTGTTACCGGTCACGCAGCGTGTTCGTCTCGATTATTCATCGAGACGGACCTGCGGTCCCGGGCCTTGATCAGACGGCCGCCCGCTCGGCCGCACTGCGCTCGACGCAGAACTCGTTGCCCTCGATGTCGGCGAGTGTGGCCCACCCCGTCCCGTCGGGACGCCGGTGATCACCCACGAGCGTGGCGCCGAGGGCGAGGAGCCGCTCGACCTCCTCGTCCCGTGACCGGTCCTGCGGCTGCAGATCGAGATGGACGCGGTTCTTCACGCTCTTGGGCTCGGGCACGCTGATGAACAGGAGCCCGACTCCCTTGGCGGTGACCAGCGCCTCCGGGTCGCCGGGTTTGTCGTCCTCCGCAAGCGAACCTTCCAGCACCTCGGCCCAGAAGCTCGCGAGGCGGTAGGCATCGGCACAGTCGAAGGTCACGTGACGCACGAGAGAAGTCATGGGCGCCACTATCGCCACGGGGCGACGCTTGCGTCCATGGGGTTTTGCGCCGCGCTCTGCGAGGGTGCGCGCCCGGCTCGGAGCCGGACGAGGGCGTCGCGGATCTCCTCGATCAGGTGAGCGGGCCGGTGGAAGACGTCCATTGCCGTGTATCGGAGGAGTGTGCGGACCTCTGCGCACTGGAGGATCTGGTTGAAGCGTGCCAGGTCACGGCGGTGCGACTCGCGGGTGCCGTGGTAGGCATAGCCCTCGATCTCGACGGCCAGGCCTTCGGCTCGGAAGAGGAAATCCGGGAAGCAGCGGCGGCCGCCGGGGGTGAGGAGTTCGGCTTGGCTCTCGGGGCGGAGACCCGCGTCATGCATGCGCAGGCGTGCGATCGTCTCGGCCGGTGAGCCGGCGTTCGGGTCGGCGAGCTCCAGCCGGCGGCGGGCTCTGGCCGCCCCGCGCGGCGAAGCGCCGGGAGCTTGAAGGGCGGTGGCGATCGCCCCGAGGGTCGTGAGCGGCCCGCGGCGGACGTGGCCGACGGTGCGCCGGGTGAGCGCCGACTCCACGGAGACGAGCGCGTCGTCCCTCGGCCCGGCCCGCAGCAGGTCCCCGAGCGTACGGTTGACGGTGGTGACCCGCAGCCCACGGCACTCCACCACCTCGTCGGGCGCGAGGGGCACCCGATACACGCGCACCCCTCGCCCCTCCCGCCGGACGGCGAGCCCGGGGTCGCTGAACTCCATCTCCGCTTGCCGCTGCCCTGAGCCCAGCACCTCGATCCGCCAGAGGGCGGCCGCCGAGCGGTGGCTCACGACGAGCTGCGCGGCCCGCAGGCGGGTGGGCAGGTCGACGTCCCACCCGGGCTCGGCCCAGGCGCTGGCCTGGATGCGGGTCCACCCCTCCGCACCGAGCTTCCGGAGGAGGGACCGCCGCGGCCACCCCGCCTCCAGGGCACGCGAGGTGAGCAGCACCCTGCCTTCGACGAGCCCACGCAATTCCCCCCGCTCCACGCCCCCACTCTCCTGAAGGCTGGGGATTCCCGCACGCCCTGTGGATAACGGGGAGGGGGCGGCTGACGGTCGGAGGGACTGGCAGGTTTGGGCCACTCATGTGACGTTCTGGCACGGCTACTACGTCACCTGAGTGGCCCCAATTTGCCAATTGCCCCATAGAGAGGCGGGGTCAGCGCTTCAACTCTGCCATGAAGGCGGTCCAGTTGGCGGTGCCGAAGAGGAGGGCGGGGCCGTTCTGCATCTTGGAGTCGCGGACCGGGACTACTCCGGGGAGGCCGTCGGCGACCTCGACGCACTCGCCGCCGTCACCGTTGCTGTAGCTGCTTTTCCGCCAGCGCGCGGCGCTCAAGTCCGGGTTATCGTGTGCCATTTCGATAGTCCTCAGCCGCTTCCTCGATCAGGGCGAGGGACGCCTCCGGCGGCGGTGCGGCGGCCCTGAGCCGATCGTATGCCTTGCGGTACTGCTTCACGAGGGCCGGATCGTCGATGGCCTGGCCGTGATACGGCCCCTCTGTGTAAAGCAAAGGCGGCTCATCGTCGAACTCCATGAGCATGAAGGACAGTTCCATGAACGGCCGAGTCGGGGCGTTCCACAACAGGATCTGTGGAACGATCCGACGTCGCCGCGCCAGTGCTGCGATGTGGTCCAGCTGTTCGGCCATCTCCGAGGACGGAAGCAACGGCTCACGCAACAGGGACTCGTGAAGGATGCTCCAGTACTCGGGTTTCTTCGGGTCATCGAACAGGCTGGCCCGCTGCAATCGGGCCTGCACCTTCGCGTCGACCTCCTCGGTGAGGTCCAGCGGATGCGTGGAGTGGATGACGGCTCGTGCGTACGCTTCGGTCTGCAACAGGCCGGGGATGAGCGCGTTGCTCCATCGCTCGATGCTCCGCGCCCGTTTCTCCGACTCGGCAACCGGAGCGAAGTAGCCCGCGTGGGCGCCTTTCCGGGCCTTGCGTACGTCCTCGCAGCGCCGCTCGAAGAAGCCGTCGGTCCGTAGTACGCGGTCGACGTGACAGGCAAGGTCGAGCGGCATCATCCGCGTACCACGTTCGATTTCGCTCAGGTAACTCGCGCTGTAGAAGCTGCCCTCGATCGTGCCTTGAAGCGTCAGGCCAGCTGCTTCCCGCTTCCATCGGAGCTCCGTGCCGTAGAACTGCGACACACTTGCCGACCCGTCAACGTCCTTACGCCCCGGCACCTTGACCGCCTTCCACGCGTCCACACTCCGCGCTGTGGAGCCCAAACCTCTTTCACGGTAGGCCACTTCGCGCCACCGTGTGACTGGTTCATCACAGAGCGCACAGGAAGACGCACCCCTCCATGACCCCGAACCAGGACCACAGTGCCGCCGCGGCCAGTCCCCGTCCCACCGCCGACGACATGACCCGCTGCGTCGAGGAACTGCGCGATGCCCTCGCCGTACACGGCATCACGCTCCCTTCCCTCCGCGTCGACCTGCCGACCTTCGCGGGCACGTACGCGCCTCCGGCGGGCCTGGTCGCGCTCGGCAACTGCAACACCGCCACCGCGCGCCGGCTCGCGACCGTCCTCCGTGAAGCGGGGGCGAAGTGAACGGCACGGGCCTGGAGATCGACCTGCTGGCCCTCCCCAAGGCCGTACCCGAGCTGCGTCGCAGCGTGCGCCAGTACGTGGGTGCTCCCTGTCCCGACGTGGAGCTGTGCGTCACCGAGCTGGTGGGCAACGTCATCCGGCACCTGGGCGAGGGCACGCCGGTTCGCGTGCGCGTGGCGCGAGCCGATGGTCGAACTCGGGTCGAGGTGACCGACCCGGATCGCTCCGCGCTCCCCGTGCTTGTGCACGCCACGGCGACGCCGAGTGGGGGCGCGGGCTGGCCCTGCTCGATGCCGTCGCGCTGCGGTGGGGCGTGGAGCAGGACGTGGCGGGCAAGACGGTGTGGTGTGAGGTGGGGGAGACGTAGTGCGGATGTTTCGCTGAACGGCAATAGGGGCCGAGCAAAGCGCTCGGCCCCTATGAGAGTGGCGGACTCAGCTCGCCCGGGCGTCCAGCGGCGTGACGATGGTGGCGTGGTCGTCCTGCGGCGTCACGGTGGCGTGGTCGTCTGCCAGGGCGGGGCCCGCGGTACCGAGCGCAGCCGCGGCTGCAACGGCGACGGTCACGAGGATCTTCTTGGTGCGGGTCATCACGACTCTCTTGATGAATGGGGGATTTCCCTACTCCGAGGGACCCTAGTGACACGTGGGGTGGCTGGTCGAGCGGCTCGAACGGTTTTCGCCAGCGAAAGGCCTGATACTTTCCCCGTGCATGCATCGGCCGCGACGGCTCCCCTCCGCGCCGCCGCGGCCGACCCCCGTTGGAGATGGCTCTCTTAGGCCTCTTCGCTGGTGATGTGGGTGTCCAGGGGCTTGACCGTGCCGCCGTCTGCGTCGGTGATGTGCGTGTCTTGCGGCGTGACGGTGACGTCGTCTGCGTCGGTGATGTGGGTGTCCTGCGGCGTGACGGTGCCGTCGGTCTTCTTGGCTTCGGCCATGGCGTTCAGCTCCCTTGACAGTGGCGGATAGACCCGTCCGGCGACTCCCCCGTGGCCGCCGGACGGGTCATTCAGGGCCGCTCACCATAGCGGTGCGGCCGTGGTCAACCCGTCTGCCCCCCGACGCGACGGATCGGCGTGTATGAGAGTGCCGCGTGGCGATAAACGAACGATGAACGTCCCGGAGGACGATCACGCAGCAGCAACGGGCGTCAGCAGTGAGCGCACTTCGGCTGCCTCGGGCGAGTTGAGGCCCTCATAGATGGCGACTGCCTCCCGCCAGCAGACCTGTGCCCTTCCTGGTTGGCCGATCGCGTGGAGTGCGCGACCGAGAAGAGTGAGGACGTTGCCTCGCCGCCACTCGCCGCCAATGCCGCGCAGGATGGTCAGCGCCGACTCGGCACTGGCAGCGGCCTGCGCTGGGCGCTGCGCGGTCAGGTCGACCTCTGCGAGCCGGAAAAGTGTCATGCCCTCCCAGAGGCGCTGACGGCTGTCATGGAAGACAACGAGCGCCTCTTGGAGGCGGGCCGTGGCTTCGTTGATCTGACCCGACTGTGCGAGAGCGAGCCCGAGGGCATAGCGGCCGTTGGCGCCCCGGAGCAAGTGCCCGAGCTCGTCATAGAGGTCGACGCCCTGCTTTGCGAGTTCGATCGCACTGGCAGTACGCCCCATGGCGAGGTGTGAACGCGACAAGTTGCACAAGGCGCTCGCCTCGCCTGCCAGGTTGCCGTCTGACCGGAAGCTGTCGATTGCCTTCTGCAGATACGTGGCCCCTTCTGCATGGCGGTTGTTGTAAACCGCGATCACCCCACGGTGATTCGGTGCCCAGGCATTGAGGGCTGCGTCCTCGAGCGTTTCGGCTAGTGCTGTCGCGTGACGGGATTCCTCCTCCGCCTGATCGAAGCGGCCGGCCGCGAGATGCGCATCCGTCAGTGCCGTTCGAGCGCGTGCTTCGGCTTGGGTGTCGCTGACCGACTGGGCGATGCGCCGTATCGCTACGGCAACGGTCTCGTACTGACGCGAGTTCGCCCCGGACTCGGCTAGATCCTTGGCTGCCCAGAGGAGGTCGACTGCTCGCCGCAGCCCGTGCGCTGAAGCGGATTGGCTTACACAGGCCAGCAAACAGTTGGCCTCGGCGTACAACCAGTCCTGGGCCTCATGGCGGTCCTTGAATGCCAGCCCCGGATACTCCGTCCGCTCCAGGTGATCCACCAACCGATCCCCCGGCCGCTCGATCGCATAGACCCCCGCCGCCGTAGCCAGATAAAAGTCCAGCAACCGCGACATCGCCGCCTCCCGCTCGCTCGGCGGCTGCTCGTCGCGTTCCGCGCATGCACGCGCGTAGAGGCGTACGAGGTCGTGGTAGCGGTAGCGGCCGGGAGCCGCCGACTCCAGCAGGGATGTGTCGACCAGGGACTCCATCAGGTCCTCCGTGTCCTCGACGGGAAGGTCGAGTACCGCGGCCGCCGCCGCCAGCGAGATGTCCGGGCCGTCCGCCAGGCCCAGGAGGCGGAAGGCGCGGGCCTGCGTCGGCTCCAGCTGGCCGTACCCCAGCTCGAACGTCGCCTTGACCGCCAGGTCGCCCGCCTGGAGTTCGTCGAGGCGGCGCCGCTCGTCCGCGAGCTTCGCCGCCAGGACCGACACCGTCCACGTCCGCCGGGACGCCAGACGGGACGCCGCGATGCGGATGGCCAGCGGCAGGAAGCCGCAGGCGGCGACCACGTCCAGGGCCGCCTCCCGCTCGGCCGCCACCCGCTCCTCGCCCACGACCTTCGTGAAGAGCTGGAGGGCCTCCTCCGGGCTCATCACATCCAGGTCCACCAGGTGCGCGCCCGCCAGGTCCACCATCCGCACCCGGGATGTCACCAGCGCCGCGCACCCCTCCGTGCCGGGGAGGAGAGGGCGCACCTGGGCCGCGTCCCGGGCGTTGTCCAGCAGGACCAGGACCCGGCGGCCGTCGAGGACGGAGCGGTACAGCGCCGAGCGTTCCTCCAGGGAGTCCGGGATCGCCGAGTCCGTCGTGCCGAGCGCCCGCAGGAACGCGCCGAGCACCGTCTCCGGCTCCGCCGGCCTCGGGCCCGCGCCCTGCAGGTCGACGTACAGCTGCCCGTCCGGGAAGGAGCCGCGCGCAGTATGCGCCACGTGCACGGCGAGGGTCGTCTTGCCGACGCCGCCGATCCCGGCCAGCGCCGAGACCGCCATCACGCGGCCCTCGGCGCTGGACAGCACCTCGCTCAGTTCGGATACGAAGGACGCCCGGCCGGTGAAGTCCGGGACCGTGGCGGGGAGTTGCGCCGGGCGTACCGGACCGGCCGCGGGTTCCGGGGCCGGAGCCGACGGTTCCGCGAGGGCCGGGTCCGCCTGCAGGATGCGCTGCTGGAGTTCCCTGAGGCCCGGGCGCGGGTCGACGCCCAGTTCGTCGGCGAGCAGGCGGCGCGTGTCTGCGTACACGGCCAGCGCCTCCGCCTGGCGGCCGGAGCGGTACAGCGCCAGCATCAGCAGCTCGCGCAGCCGCTCCCGGAGGGGATGCGCGGCTGTGAGGGCCGTCAGTTCCGAGACCGCCTCCGCGTGGCAGCCCTGCTCCAGGTCCATGTCCAGGCGGGATTCCACCAGCTGCAGGCGCCACTCCTCCAGCCGCGTCCGCTGCGTCTCCGCGTACGGCCCGGGTACGTTCGCCAGCGGCTCGCCGTCCCACAGGCCCAGCGCCTTGTTGATCAGTGCGCGGGCCCGGCACAGGTCGCCGGCGTTCCGGGCCTTCTCGGCGTCCGCCGACAGCTCCTCGGCGAGCGAGAGGTCCAGGGCCTGGCCGCCCGTACGGATCGCATAGCCGCCCGACTCGCTGAGCAGGACGCCCGGGTCGAGGATCTTGCGCAGGCGGGAGGCGTACGTACGGACGGCCGCCAGGGCCTGCGACGGGGGCTCGTCGCCCCACAGGGCGTCGATCAGTTCGGGGGCGGTGGCGGTGCGGCCGTCGCGGAGCAGCAGGGCGGCCAGCAGGGCCCGCTGCTGCGGCGAGCCGGTGGGCAGCGGCTCGCCGCCACGCCAGGCGCGTACCGGTCCGAGCACGCTGAAGCGCAGGTCCGGCTGCTCGGGGCCGGGCCCCGACGCCGGACTCCGCTGCTCCGCTACTCGCGGCACATCGCCCATCGCTGTCCCCCTGCACGCGTCCTGCACGCCTGTCGCCACGGCCGTCGTCGCGGCCGTCGCCACATCCGTCGTCACGTCCGTCATGACGCACCCGTCAGTTTGCCTTGTTCATGGCGGATGCGTCAGCTCCGAGGGCCGCCTCTCACAAGGTCATCACCGGTTGCCGAGGGCCCGCACGATAGCTGACGGTTCGTCAGATCGGCGCTACCGTGAGCCGTATGGAGACCACGGACACCTCGGACACGACCTCGGCAACCTTCCCGGAGATCATCTCGGTGGACGACCACACGGTCGAGCCGCCCCACGTCTGGCAGGACCGGCTCCCGTCCAGGTACCGGGACGCCGGACCGCGCATCGTGCGCGCGCCGCTGAAGGAAATGACCTTCCTGGGCGGGAAGTTCGCGCCCGTCATGGGCGACAAGGGCGACGACGGGCCGGTCGGCGACTGGTGGGTCTACGAGGACCTGCACCGGCCCCTCACGCGCCTCGACACGGCCGTCGGATACGGCAGGGACGAGATCAGGCTCGAGGTCATCACGTACGAGCAGATGCGCCCGGGCTCGTACGACGTGCGGCAGCGGCTCGCCGACATGGACGTCAACCACGTCCAGTCGGCCCTCTGCTTCCCCACCTTCCCCCGGTTCTGCGGGCAGACCTTCACCGAGGCCGAGGACCGCGAGCTGGCGCTGCTCGGCGTCCGGGCCTACAACGACTGGATGGTCGAGGAGTGGTGCGGCCCTGACGCGCAGGGGCGGCTCATACCGCTCACCCTCATCCCCCTCTGGGACGCCGGGCTGGCCGCCGCCGAGGTCCGCCGCAACGCCGCCCGCGGCGTACGGGCCGTCGCCTTCTCCGAGATCCCGCCCCACCTCGGCCTGCCGTCCATTCACACCGACGCCTGGGATCCGCTCCTCGCCGCCTGCGACGAGACCGGCACCGTGATCGCCATGCACATCGGGTCGTCG
Source organism: Streptomyces sp. NPDC002577 (assembly GCF_053594815.1). Lineage (NCBI taxonomy): Bacteria > Bacillati > Actinomycetota > Actinomycetes > Kitasatosporales > Streptomycetaceae > Streptomyces > Streptomyces sp. NPDC002577. The sequence continues at coordinate 91,139 of NZ_JBSFWK010000026.1, forward strand.
AGCAGGATGCCGAGCACATCCGCCGACGCGCCACCCGCCGTCGGCTCCACCATCACCTTCGCCAACTGCTGCTTCTCGATGGTCGACTGGCTGATGAGCGGGAAGTTCGAACGCTTCCCGCACCTCAAGGTCATGTACGCCGAGGGGCAGATCGGCTGGATCCCCTACATCCTCGAGCGCGCCGACGTCGTCTGGGAGGAGAACCGCGCCTGGGGCGGAGTCGCGGACAAGGTCCACCGGCCGCCGTCCGAGCTCTTCGCCGAGCACGTCTACGGCTGCTTCTTCGACGACGCCTTCGGCCTCAGGAACCTGGACGCCATCGGGGTCGGCAACGTCCTGTACGAGACCGACTACCCGCACTCGGACTCCACCTGGCCGAAGTCCAAGGAGGTCGGCGAGGCCCAGATGGGACACCTGCCGCCGGACGTCGTCGACCGGATCGTACGGCGCAACGCCATCGATCTGCTCGGGCTGACGGAGGACGGCCTGTGGGCGGGGGTCTAGCGATGGCCCAGGATGTCGAGCTCGTCTACGGAATGCAGCTCCCGGTCCAGTCGCAGAGCACGATCTACGCCGAGCCCTGGGAGGCCACCGCCGGCCCCGCCGACCTCGCCGAGATCGCCCGGGCCGCCGACCGCAGCGGGTTCCACTACATCGCGGGCTGCGACCACGTCGCCATCCCGCGGCGCCTCGCCACGGCGATGAGCACCGTCTGGTACGACCCCGTCGCCACCCTCGCCTTCCTCGCGGGAGTGACCGAGCGCGTACGGCTTCTCAGCCATGTCGCCGTCGTCGGGCTCCGCCATCCGCTCGTCACGGCCAAGCAGTACGCGACGCTCGACCATCTCTCCGGCGGCCGGCTGATCCTCGGGGTCGGCGCCGGGCACGTGGCGGAGGAGTTCGAGGCCCTCGGCGTCGACTTCGCGGGGCGCGGAGCCGTCCTCGACGAGGCCATCGACGCGCTGAAGGCGGCCCTCGGGCCGGACGAGTTCCCCGAACACCACGGGAAGCTCTACGCGTTCGAGGGGCTCGGGCAGCGGCCCCGGCCCGCCCAGGCCCGGGTCCCGCTCTGGGTCGGCGGGTCCTCGCCCGCCGCCGTACGCCGTGCCGCCCTCAAGGGCGACGGCTGGCTGCCGCAGGGCGACCCGCGCGACCGGATGCCGCAGCAGATCGCCCGGCTCAGGCGGCTCCGGGAGGAGGCCGGGATCACGGCCCCGGTCACCATCGGCGCCGTCACCGAACCCCTGTACGTCGGCGAGCCCGGCTGGGACGTCGGACGCCGCACCCTCAGTGGCCCTCCCGACGCGCTCGCCGAATCGCTGCGCGCGTACGCCGCGATGGGCGTCCACCAGATCCAGGTGCGGTTCCGCAGCCGCAGCCGGACCGAACTCACCGACCAGATGGCGGCCTTCGGCACCGACGTCGCGCCGCATCTCAGCTGATCCGCACCGCACTGCATCCAAGCCGCACCGACACCACACCTCACCTCACCTAGGGAGCGTCATGGGCAAGCTGGACGGCCGCGTCGTCATCATCACCGGCGCGGCACGCGGGCAGGGCGAACAGGAGGCCCGGCTCTTCGCGGCCGAAGGGGCCAAGGTCGTCCTCGGAGACGTACTGGACGACCAGGGCGAGGCGCTGGCCAAGGAGCTGGGCGGCCTCTACCTCCACCTGGACGTGAGCCAGGAGGCCGAGTGGCGGTCCGCCGTGGCCGCGGCCAAGGGCGCGTACGGACGGATCGACGGGCTGGTCAACAACGCGGGCATCCTGCGGTTCAACGAGCTCGTCTCCACGCCTCTGGAGGAGTTCCAGCAGGTCCTCCAGGTCAACCAGGTCGGCGTCTTCCTCGGCATCAAGACCGTCGCGCCCGAGATCGCGGCGGCCGGCGGCGGGACGATCGTCAACACCGCCTCGTACGCGGGGGTGACCGGCATGGCCGGCGTGGGCGCGTACACAGCGACCAAGCACGCCATCCTCGGCCTCACCCGGGTCGCCGCGCTGGAGCTCGCCGCGAAGAACATCCGGGTCAACGCCGTCTGCCCGGGTGCGATCGACACCGCCATGAGCAATCCCGCGCAGCTCGACCCCGGCGCGGCGCACGCCGAGGAGATCTCGGCGGCCGTCGACGAGCTCTACCGCAAGCTCGTGCCGATGGGCCGGATCGGACAGCCGGAGGAGGTGGCGCGCCTCGCGCTGTTCCTGTCCAGCGAGGACTCCTCGTACATCACGGGACAGCCGTTCGTGATCGACGGCGGGTGGCTGGCGGGGGTCAGCGTGATCTGACGGTCGGTCAGGTATTGACGGGCCGAGGGTGCGGTGCGACAGTCGGCGCTAGCTGTGAATCTGACGGTACGTCAGAAACTCTGACAGGGGACGGTGAACCTCCTTGGAATTCGGGCTCTTCGTACAGGGATATCTGGGCAAGCGGGCCGAGACCGACCCGCTCGCGGAGCACAAGGCGCTGATGGAGGAGACCGAGTACGCGATCCAGGCGGACAAGTCCGGCTTCAAGTACGTCTGGGCGTCCGAGCACCACTTCCTGGAGGAGTACTCGCACCTCTCCGCCAACGACGTCTTCCTCGGCTATCTCGCCCACGCCACCGAGCGCATCCACCTCGGCTCGGGGATCTTCAACCCGCTCGCGCAGGTCAACCACCCGGTGAAGGTCGCCGAGAAGGTCGCCATGCTCGACCACCTGAGCGAGGGCCGGTTCGAGTTCGGCAGCGGCCGGGGCGCCGGCAGCCACGAGATCCTCGGCTTCCTCCCCGGCATCACCGACATGAACCACACGAAGGAGATCTGGGAAGAGACCATCGCCGAGTTCCCGAAGATGTGGCTCCAGGAGGAGTACGCCGGGTTCCAGGGCAAGCACTGGCAGCTGCCGCCGCGCAAGATCCTGCCCAAGCCGTACGGGAAGTCGCACCCGGCGATGTGGTACGCGGCCGGGTCCCCGCCCTCGTACGCCATGGCGGCGAGGAAGGGCCTCGGGGTGCTGGGCTTCAGCGTCCAGAAGGTCTCCGACATGGAGTGGGTCCTCGAGCAGTACAAGTCGAACATCGCCAAGGCCGAGCCGGTCGGGGACTTCGTCAACGACAACGTCATGGTGACGACGACCGCCGTCTGCGCGCCCACGCACGAGGAGGCCGTGCGGATCGCCGCGAACGGCGGACTGCACTATCTGCCGTCCCTCGTCTTCCGCTACCACGACACCTTCCCGCGTCCCGAGGGCTTCCCCGAGTGGCCCGAGACGCTGCCCGAGTACAACGAGGAGATCATCGAACTCCTCATCGCCGAGGAGCTGCTGATCTGCGGCGACCCGGAGGAGGTGCTCAGGCAGTGCAAGCGCTGGGAGCAGGCGGGCGCCGACCAGATCTCCTTCGGCCTGCCGGTCGGGATCTTGCGCGAGGACACGCTGCAGTCGATCCGGCTCATCGGCGAGCACGTCATCCCGAAGATCGACACGGATCCGGTGCACCGGACCACCCGGTTCCGCCAGGCCGCCTGACCTCTCGTACGCGGACTCGTACTCGAAAGGGGCGCCGCCAATGCTCGACCACCTCGTCAAGGGCGCGACCGTCGTGGACGGCACGGGCGCGCCCTCGTACACCGCCGACGTCGGCATACGCGACGGCCGCATCGCCGTCGTCGCTGAGCCCGGCACCGTCACCGAGGAGGCCAGGACCAGCGAGGACGCCACCGGGCTCGTCCTCGCTCCCGGCTTCGTCGACCCGCACACGCACTACGACGCACAGCTCTTCTGGGACCCGTACGCGACGCCGTCCCTGGGCCACGGCGTGACGACCGTCGCGGGCGGCAACTGCGGTTTCACGCTCGCGCCCCTCAACCCCGAGCGGCCCGAGGACGCCGACTACACACGGCGGATGATGTCCAAGGTCGAGGGGATGTCGCTGGTCGCGCTGGAGGAGGGCGCGCCCTGGAACTGGCACACCTTCGGCGACTACCTCGACGCGCTGGAGGGGCGCATCGCCGTCAACGCGGGCTTCATGGTGGGGCACTGCGCGCTGCGGCGGTACGTCATGGGGGCGGACGCGGTCGGCGGGCAGCCGACGCCCGCGCAGCTGGAGGAGATGCTCCGGCTGTTCCACGAGTCGATGGACGCGGGCGCGTGGGGCCTGTCCACGACCCAGTCCTCCACGCACTCGGACGGGGACGGCGAACCCGTCGCGTCCCGGCACGCAGGACCGGCCGAGTTGATCGCGCTGGCGAAGGCCGTCGGCGAGCACGAGGGCACCCAGCTCGAGGCGATCGTCGCCGGCTGCCTCGACCAGTTCTCCGACGACGAGATCGACCTCTTCGTGGAGATGAGCGCGGCCGCGGGACGGCCCCTCAACTGGAACGTGCTGACGGTCGACGCCGCCGTGCCCGAGCGCGTGCCGCGCCAGCTCATCCCCAGCGAGCGCGCCCGCAAGGCGGGCGGCCGGATCGTGGCGCTGACCATGCCGATCCTCACGCCCATGAACATGTCGCTCGGCACCTTCTGCGCGCTCAACCTCATCCCCGGCTGGGGCGAGATCCTGGGCCTGCCCGTGCCCGAGCGGATCGCCAGGCTCCGCGACCCGGACGTACGGGCGGAGATGCTGCGCCGCGCCGACTCCAAGGAGGCCGGAGTCTTCCGCAGGCTCGCGAACTTCGGGCGGTACGTCATCGGCGACACGTACAGCGAGGAGAACGAGGGCCTCACCGGACGGGTCGTGAAGGACATCGCGGCCGAACGCGGCCAGGAGGCGTTCCAGTGCCTCGTGGAGATCTGCGCCAACGACGACCTGCGCACGGTGCTGTGGCCCATGCCCAGCGACAACGACCCGGCGTCCTGGGCGCTGCGCCAGGAGACCTGGGCCCACGAGGACGTCATGCTCGGCGGCTCCGACGCGGGCGCCCACCTGGACCGTATGTGCGGTGCCCCGTACACGACACGCTTCATCGGGGACTGCCTGCGCGGGCGGAAACTCGTCACGCTGGAGCAGGCCGTGAAGATGCTGACGGACGATCCGGCGCGGCTCTTCGGCCTGCGGGAGCGCGGGCGCATCGCCGAGGGCTTCCACGCCGACCTCGTCCTCTTCGACCCCGAGCGGATCGAGGCGGGCCAGGCCACCCTCGTCCACGACCTGCCCGGCGACAGCCCGCGCCTCGACGCCAAGGCGATCGGCGTCAACGCGGTGTGGGTCAACGGCGTCGAGGCGATCCGCGACGACGTGGTGACCGGCGCCGTGCCCGGCAAGGTGCTGCGCTCAGGGCGGGACACGAGGACGGTGAGCACCCGGTGACCGATACACAGCGGCTGTTCATCGGCGGCGAGTGGGCCGAGCCGGACTGCGGCCACTACGAGGTGACCGACCCGGCGACCGAGGAGACCGTCGGGCTCGCACCGGAGGCGAGCCGCGCCCAGGTGCACGAGGCGGCGCGCGCGGCGCGCGAGGCCTTCGCGTCCTGGTCGCGTACGGCGCCCGAGGAGCGCGCCGCGATTCTCGACCGGGCGGCGGACGAGATCCAGCGCAACTTCGTCCCGTACGCAGACCTCGCCCAGGCCGAGAGCGGCGCCACGACGGGCACGGCGCGCGCCATGCAGGTCGGGGTGAGCGTGGCCCGCTTCCGGCGGTACGCGAAGGGGGCGCTGGAGCCTGTCGAGACCCCGCTTCCGCCGCAGATCAACGAGGCGGGCCCGATGGGGAAGGCGGGCGTCATGGGCGCCCTGGCCATACGGCAGCCCGTCGGCGTCGTCACCTGCATCACCTCGTACAACAACCCCTGGGCGAACCCGGCCGGGAAGGTCGCGCCCGCGCTGGCGATGGGCAACACGGTGGTCGTGAAGCCCGCGCCGCAGGACCCGCTGTCGGTGTACCGGATGGCGGAGGCGCTTCAGGCGGCCGGGGCTCCACCGGGCGTCGTGAACGTCGTCTCCGGCGCGGACGCCGGCGTCGGCGAGGCCGCCGTCGAATCCCCGGACGTCGACATGGTGAGCTTCACCGGCTCGACCGCCGTCGGACAGCGCATCGCCGAGGTGTGCGGCCGCGGCATGAAACGGCAGCTGATGGAGCTGGGCGGGAAGGGCGCGGCCGTCGTCTTCGAGGACGCCGACCTGGACGCGGCCGTGGCGGGCATCGGCACGACGTACGCCTTCTACAGCGGGCAGATCTGCACCGCACCGACCCGCGTGCTCGTCCAGCGGCCCGTCCACGACCGGCTCGTCGAGCAGCTGACGCGGTACATCGGTTTCATGAAGGTCGGCGACCCGAGGGAGCAGGGCACGGTCGTCGGCCCGGTGATCTCGGCGGCCCACCGGGACCGGGTCGAGTCGTACGTGGAGCTGGGCCGCAAGGAGGGCGCGCGGGTGGTCGCGGGCGGGATGCGGCCGGAGCTCGACAGGGGTTTCTACGTCGCCCCCACCCTCCTCACCGACTGCACCAACGACATGCGGGTCGTCCGGGAGGAGATCTTCGGCCCGGTCGTCGTGGTCGTCCCCTTCGACGACGAGGAGGAGGCCGTCGCCTTCGCCGACGACAGCGACTACGGGCTGATCGACTACGTGTGGTCCGGCGACGTGGCCCGCGCCTTCCGCGTCGCACGGCGGCTCCGGGCCGGCGGGGTCGGCGTCAACACGGTCGGGCGCAACATGGAGGCGCCGTTCGGGGGGTTCAAGAAGTCCGGGGTCGGGAGGGACGTCGGCTCGTACGCCCTGCATGCGTACAGCGAGCTGCAGGCGATCGTGTGGCAGGGGTGAGGCCGACCACGGCTACGCTCCCGGCCGCATCGGGTGCAGGCCCTCAGCCTGGGCTGCGTCGTAGAGCCGCTTGTCGTAGACGACGAAGTGCGTCAGCCGCGGCTTGAGCAGCATGGCTGATGACAGATGCAGTGCGTCGATGCTGCGGAGTGCCGAGTCGCCGACAGACATGGCCTTGGTCACCACACGGTCGCCCAGCGGAATGAGGTGCACTCCCTTGAGCGCCGTGACGGCCCGTGGGAGGGCAGCAGCGGCACGGCGCAATGTGCTGCTGGTGAACCTCGACGCGTGCCAGATCGCTGGCCACCCGGACCACGCCCGATGCTCGCTGAGCCAGGTGCGCAGAGCGGCGGACTCGGACCGTCCGAGTACCAGGAGTGCAGATGGCAGTCGCCGCGGTACCGGGCGCGGCCCCGGCCCTTGGCCCGCTCCGGCGGGCACGGCCGGCTTGTCGTAGGTGTAGCCGACGCGGATCTCGCTTGCGCCGCCGGGGATTTCGACGGGGAGGTACACAAAGTCGGGTGCACCGGTTCCGTCACGAACGCGTCGTCCGATGTCGTGGTCCTCGCACATGCCGGCTCCCGGGGGTCGCCGGTGACGGTGGGTCATACACCTAACCCTGGTGGTGAGCCGTGACGTCCTTGTAAGGGAAGGGGAGCGGCAGGTATCGCCCAGCAGGCGCCTCTCTCGGCCGGAAGCCGACCGTGGTTGGCGCCGCGCGCCACCACCGACGGCGAGACCAAACGTGAACGGGCACATGAAAAGGCGTGATCAGTGGCACTCGACGCGTCGCAGACGATGTCGGTGCGCGCTCGTATGCTCGGGGGCATGAATGATCCGCAGCCTGCGCAGCCGCTCGGAACCCAGCCCGCCGGTGGGGCCGCCCCCACCGCGAACGCCATGCGCCGTGCGCTGAGGCGGGCGCGGGACGGCGTCGCGCTGGACACCGCCGAGGCGGCGGTGCTGCTGCAGGCGCGCGGGGACGATCTGCGGGACCTCACGGCGTCGGCCGCCCGGGTGCGGGACGCGGGCCTGGCGGCCGCGGGGCGCCCGGGTGTCATCACGTACTCGAAGAGCGTCTTCATCCCGCTCACGCGCCTGTGCCGCGACAAGTGCCACTACTGCACGTTCGCGACCGTGCCGGGCAAGCTGCGGCGCGCGGGCCACGGGATGTTCATGTCGCCGGACGAGGTCCTCGACATCGCCCGCCGCGGCGCGGAACTGGGCTGCAAGGAGGCCCTGATCACCCTCGGCGACAAGCCGGAGGACCGCTGGCCGGAGGCCCGCGAGTGGCTGGACGCCCACGGGTACGACGACACCATCGCGTACGTCCGGGCGATGGCGATCCGCATCCTCGAGGAGACCGGTCTGCTGCCGCACCTCAACCCGGGGGTCATGTCGTGGACGGACTTCCAGCGGCTCAAGCCGGTCGCGCCGAGCATGGGCATGATGCTGGAGACGACCGCCGAGCGGCTGTGGAGCGAGCCCGGCGGGCCGCACTTCGGATCGCCCGACAAGGAGCCCGCGGTCCGGCTGCGGGTCCTGGAGGACGCGGGCCGTTCCTCCGTCCCCTTCACCAGCGGCCTGCTGATCGGCATCGGCGAGACGTACGAGGAGCGCGCGGACTCGCTGTTCGCGCTGCGCCGCGTCGCCCGCTCGTACCACGGCATCCAGGAGCTGATCATCCAGAACTTCCGCGCCAAGCCGGACACGGCGATGCGCGGGATGCCGGACGCCGAGCTCGACGACCTGGTCGCCACGGTCGCCGTCGCCCGCCACATCATGGGCCCGTCGGCCTGTCTGCAGGCCCCGCCGAACCTGGTCGACGCGGAGTACGAGCGGCTGATCGGCGCCGGGATCGACGACTGGGGCGGGGTCTCCCCGGTGACGATCGACCATGTGAACCCGGAGCGGCCGTGGCCGGGGATCGAGCTGCTGGCCGAGCGGTCCGCGGCCGCCGGCTTCGAGCTGCGGGAACGCCTGTGCGTCTACCCGGAGTTCGTGCGGCGCGGCGAGCCCTGGCTGGACCCGCGGCTGCTGCCGCACGTGCGGGCGCTGGCGGACCCGGAGACGGGCCTGGCGAACCCGGACGCGGAGGTCGTGGGCCGCCCCTGGCAGGAGCCCGACGAGGGGTTCGTGGCCGCCGGCCGTACGGACCTGCACCGCACGATCGACACCGAGGGGCGTACGTCCGACCGGCGTGACGACTTCGACGAGGTCTACGGCGACTGGGAGGCGCTGCGCGAGCAGGCCGCGCCCGGGATGGTGCCGTCGCGCATCGACGGCGACGTCCGCGCCGCCCTCGCCACGGCCGCCGACGACCCGACGAAGCTGACGGACGACGAGGCGCTGGCGCTGCTGCACGCGGACGGCCCGGCGCTGGACGCCCTGTGCTCCATCGCGGACGACCTGCGTAAATCGGTCGTCGGCGACGACGTGACGTACATCGTCACGCGGAACATCAACTTCACCAACGTCTGCTACACGGGCTGCCGCTTCTGCGCCTTCGCGCAGCGCCGCACGGACGCCGACGCGTACACGCTCTCGCTGGAGCAGGTCGCCGACCGCGCCGCCCAGGCGTGGGACGTGGGCGCGGTCGAGGTCTGCATGCAGGGCGGCATCCACCCGGACCTGCCCGGCACGGCGTACTTCGACATCGCCCGCGCCGTGAAGGCGCGCGTGCCCGGCATGCACGTCCACGCCTTCTCCCCGATGGAGGTCGTGAACGGCGCCACGCGCACCGGAATGTCGATACGGGACTGGCTGGCGTCCGCGAAGGAGGCGGGGCTCGACTCGATCCCCGGCACGGCGGCGGAGATCCTGGACGACGAGGTGCGCTGGGTCCTGACCAAGGGCAAGCTGCCCACGGCCACCTGGATCGAGGTCGTGGAGGCCGCCCATGAGCTGGGCATCCGCTCCTCGTCCACGATGATGTACGGCCATGTGGACCAGCCGCGGCACTGGCTCGGCCACTTCCGGACCCTGTCCCGCATCCAGGAGACGGCGCTCGCGAAGGGCGTCGGCGGGTTCACGGAGTTCGTGACGCTCCCGTTCATCCACACCAACGCCCCGGTCTACCTGGCGGGCATCTCCCGCCCGGGCCCGACCACCCGCGACAACCGAGCGGTGACGGCCATGGCCCGCCTCCTCCTCCACCCGCACATCCCCAACATCCAGACCAGCTGGGTCAAGCTCGGCACGGAGGGCGCGGCGGAGATGCTCCGCTCCGGCGCGAACGACCTGGGCGGCACGCTGATGGAGGAGACCATCTCCCGGATGGCCGGTTCGAGTTACGGCTCGTACCGCTCCATCAAGGACCTCGTCGCCATCGCCGATGCGGCGGGCCGCCCGGCCCGGCCGCGGACGACGGTGTACGGGGAGGTCTCGGAGGAGCGGCAGCGCGCGGCGGAGGCGTCGGACGGGCATCTGCCGGAGCTGCTGCCGGTGCTGGACTGACGGCCGCCGCCGCTGGGCGTCCTCCTACCGCGCGAAGCTGTCCCTACCGCGCGAAGCTGTCCCCGAAGCGCGCCTCCTTCTGCGGCGCGCCCAGCGCCCGCGGACCGAACGACGTGATGTTGTTCGTGGTCAGGCCGGACTTCGAGCCGCGCAGGACCCATACGGCGCCCGAGTCCGCGTAGGTGCCGTCCTCGTAGGGGGTGCCCACTGCCAGGTCGGCGCGGTTGTTGGCGTTGACGTCGGCGAGGAACACGGACATGCCGAAGTAGTCGCCCTCCTCCGAGATGCCGGGTACGCCCTTGGTCGACTGGTGGAAGGCCTGCGCGCCCTTGCCGGTGAGGCCCGCTGCGCTGCCCTTGAGCAGGACGACGGCGCCCGCCTCGGGGACCGAGCCGATGTCCTCGCCGGGCACGCCCACGGCGACGTCCGGGTAGCCGTCGCCGGTGACGTCGCCCGCGGCGAGGGAGTACCCGAACTGGTCGCCGGAATGGAGGTCGTGGTCGCCCTCCTCGCTCACTCCGGGGACGCCCGGCGTCTCCTGGTCGATCTTCGCCGTACGCGTGGAGGGCCCGGACGCGGAGCCGTAGACGACGCGGATCGCCCCGGCTTCCCAGTCGCGGTCCTCCGAGACCTGGTCGGTCTGCAGGGCGATGAAGTCGCCGTAGCCGTCCTTGTCCACGTCGGCGATGATCCCGCCGACCGTGTAGTAGCCGGTGGTCTTGAAGGTGTGGCTGAGGCCGTCCTTCCCGCCCGCCCAGAAGCGGGACTTGCCCTGCTTCTCCTCGAAGCCGTGGGTCGTGACGATGTCGTCGGCGCCGTCGCCCGTCATGTCGCCCACGGCGACGGCCTGGGGGAAGTCCCCGTCCTCGAAGGGGAGGGTCTCCGTGGAGGAGGGGACCCCGGCGCGGGAGAAGGGGCCGTAACTCACCTGAAGGCCCTCGTCGCCCTTGGTCAGGAGGTCGGCGTGGCCATCGCCGTTGATGTCGCCCGCCGCCAGTGTGTAGGCGTGCAGGGGGAGGGCGGTCGCTGTGCGCAGGCCCTTCGCGGAGCCCCAGAGCACCGCCGGCGCGGCGTAGTCGCCCACGACGAGGTCCGTGCAGCCGTCGCCGTCGAGGTCGCGGGCGGCCGTGGTGCGGCCGAAGGATTCGTACTGCGCGAGGTCCCCCGGCACGCCCGCGGTCGCGCGCGTGATCAGCTGCGGATGCGCGGTGTCGGTGCCCGCTGAGGAGCCGTACACGACGGAGATGTAGCCCGCTTCGGGGATCCCGGACACGGTTCCGTAGGGCGCGGAAATGGCCAGATCCGCGTATCCGTCCCCGTTGAAGTCGACGACGGGCGTCGCCCCGCCGGGGGCGGCGACGGCCGGTGCGGCGAGACCGCCGGACACCACCAAGGGGGTGGTCAGCAGGGCGGCCACGGCGGCGCAGCGCGCGGCGACGGCCCGGTGGCGGGAGGCGTGGGACATCGGCTCTTCTCCAGTACGTCGGTTCGCCGGCGGCACCAGCACGCGCGGCACCGGCAGTTGGGTCTGTGTACGGCAGTCGTTCACCTTGACCGCCAAGCCCGCCCAACGGTTGTGGCGTTCGCGCCAACCGGAACGGCGGGCGCCGTGGGCGCCCCGCACCCGTTCCGATCAAGGTCCTGAACCGGCGATTCGCGTTCGATTACAGTGCTGCGCAGTCAGCCGTACGCGGGAGGGCAGGAAGGAGGGCCCGGTGAGCGCAGCACTCGGCGCGGTCTGGGGCCGTGCGGAACAACAGGACTTCCGCAGCCGGGTCCGCGGCACGCTCCTCGGGGTCGCCGTGGGCGACGCCCTGGGCGCCCCCGTCGCGACCGTCTCGCTGGAGGAGATCCGGGCCGAGCACGGCGACGAAGGTCTCACCGACCTCGCCTCCGCACACGGCCGCCGCGGCGCCGTCACCGCGACGACGCAGCTCACCCTGTTCACCGTGGACGGGCTCATCCGCGCCCAGGTCCGGCGCGACACCGGAGCCTGGCATCCGCCGACCGACCTGCACCGCGCCTACCGCCGCTGGGCGGCGACGCAGAGCGACTGGGGCCCCGACGAGCGCCGCGAGGACGACGGCTGGCTGGCCCGCGAGGAGTGGCTCTACGCCCGCCGCGACCCGTCCCGCGCCTGCCTCAACGGACTCGGCGACGACACCATGGGCACGCTCGAGAAGCCGAAGAACCCCGAGGAGCGGGGCGCCGGGGCCGCGCTCCGCTCCGCGCCCTTCGGCCTGCTCGTCGGCTGGGAGCCGGGGCTCGTCGCGCAGCTCGCCGTCGAGTGCGCCGTCCAGACGCACGGTCACCCGGTCGCGCATCTGTCGGCAGGCGCGTACGCGGTGATCGTGCATGCGCTGGCCCGCGGCGAGATCCTCGACGCGGCCGTGCAGCGGGCCCTGTCGCTGCTCGCCGCCCGCCCGGGCCACCAGCCCGTCACGGACGCCCTGCAGCACGCACTGGGCGCGGTGCGGCAGGGCTTGCCCACGCCCGCCCGCGTGGAGGAGCTGGCCGGGCCGCCCGGCACGGCGGAGGGGCCGCTCGCGGCCGCCGTCTACTGCGCGCTCGTCGCCGAGGACATGCGGCACGGGCTGTGCATGGCCGTCAACCACGGCGGCGACTCGGCCGCCGTGGGGGCGCTCACGGGCGCGCTGCTCGGCGCCCTGCACGGCGAGACGGCCCTCCCGCCCGGCTGGCTCGCCGAGCTGGAGGGCCGTCCCACGCTTCTCGAACTCGCCGACGACTTCGCGATGGAGATGACCCAGGGGCCGGCCCTGCACGGGCCGGCCGGGTCGTCTCCCGGGTGGCTGGCGCGGTATCCGCGAGGGTGAGGCGGGGCAGCAGCGGGGCACCGGGCGAGCCGCCGAAACGATGCCCCGCAGCCGCCGCCCTCTCACTCCTTCGCCCGCGCCCCCAGGGTGTCCTCCACCGGACCCGCCGGCGCCGGAACCGCCGCGGCCGCCGAGTCTCCGTCCACATTGATGCGGTCGATGATCGCGTCGCGCTCGGGTGTGTCCTCGGGTTTCACGAAACCGATCACGATGTACAGGACGAGTGAGATCGCGAGCGGCACGGAGACCTGGTACTGCAGCGGCACGTCCGTGCGCTGCGAGAAGTCCAGGTTGTAGTTGACGAAGAAGAAGGCGAGCAGACCCGCGGCCCAGCTGGTCAGCGCGGCCGTCGGGCCCGACCTGCGGAACGTCCCCAGCAGGCCCAGCATGAACGGGATCGCGATCGGGCCCATCAGCCCGGCGACCCACTTCACCACCACGGTGATGATGTCCTTGAACGTGGCCGAGTTGACCTGCGTGGCGATCGCCATGGACAGCAGCAGGAACGTGATCGTCGACCAGCGGGCGGCCACCAGGCCCGCCTTCTCCGACCAGGTGCGCGCCCTCTTCGCCAGCGCCGGGGCGATGTCCCGGGTGAAGACCGCGGAGATGGCGTTGGCGTCGGAGGAGCACATGGCCATCGTGTGCGAGAAGAACCCGACGATGACCAGGCCGAGGAGGCCGTGCGGCAGCAACTGCTCGGTCATCAGGGCGTACGAATCGGACGCGTCGGGCTTCTGGGCCTTGACCAGCAGCGGGGCGCACCACATCGGAAAGAAGAGGATCAGCGGCCAGACGGCCCACAGGACGGCCGAGAGGGCCGCGGAACGGGCCGCGTCACGGGCGGAGTGGGTGGCCATGTAGCGCTGGGCCTGGTTCCACATGCCGCCGTTGTACTCGAAGGTCTTGATGAAGGTGATCGCGACGAAGAACGTCACCGTGTACGGCCCGGCCGTCGGATGGCCGTGCCCCTCGGGCAGCTTGTCCCAGACGGTCCAGAAAGTGGAGATGCCGTCCAGCTCCACGAGCACCGCCACCAGCATCGCGATACCCGCGAAGAACTGGATGACGAACTGCCCCATCTCGGTCAGCGCATCGGCCCACAGGCCGCCCACCGTGCAGTAGATGCCGGTGATGAAGCCCGTGATGAAGATGCCCTGCGTGATGGTGATGCCCGTGTAGATGGACAGCAGCGTCGAGATGGCAGCCCACTTGGCGCCCACGTCCACGATCTTCAGCAGGACGCCGGACCAGGCGAGCGCCTGCTGCGTGGCGATGTTGTAGCGGTCCTTCAGGTACTCCAGCGGCGAGGCGACGCCGAGGCGCGAGCGCAGCCGGTTCAGTCGCGGCGCGAACAGCCGGACGCCGATCGCGATGCCGATGGCGATGGGGAAGGACCAGGTGACGAAGGACGTGATGCCGTACTGGTAGGCGATACCGGCGAAGCCGGTGAACATCACGGCGCTGTAGCCGGACATGTGGTGCGAGATGCCGGACAGCCACCACGGCATCTTCCCGCCGGCCGTGAAGAAGTCGCTGACGTTGTCGACGCGTTTGTGCGACCACAGCCCGATCGCGACCATCACGCCGAAGTAGCCGATGAGCACGACCCAGTCGAGACTGTTCATGTGCCCCCTCCAGGGGTCCGCCTTGTGAACGTTGCGGCTCTTCGTCAGTACGTCCGTTTCAGCGGGCGCCCCCGTGCGGGAGTTGGGGACTTCGGGGATTCAACTCTCGGTTCGGCGGACCGGTCAAGACGTCATTTCGGTCATGGACGTGAACAGGGATCAGAAAGTCGAACCATTTTGCTTGTTCTTGACCTTTCGGGGCGTTGTCGTGTGCGCGACGAAACGCCCACCATGGGCGGGCGCTTCGTCAGGCGCCGTGCAACTACGAGGGCTACGAAGGCACAGACGTACGCCCGCGCGGGATGCGGGTCCCGTGCGGCGGCCGAGAAGGAGGTGACGCGAACGCCGTTCGCTACCGCATGAGCTCCCCCGCGTTCACGAGCAGCGACTGTCCGGTGATCGCCCGCGCGCGGTCGGACGCCAGGAACACCGCCGCGTCCGCCACATCCCCGTCCGTGGCCAGCTCGGGCAGCGCCATCCTGTCGGTGAGCCGTCGCAGTACCTCTTCCTCCGGCGCCCCTTCGGTGAGCGCCGTGAGCTGCACGTACGCCTCGACCGGAGGGCCCCACATCCAGCCCGGCAGCACCGTGTTGACCCTGATCCGGTGCGGGCCGAGCTCGCGCGCCAGCGAGTACATCGCCGACGTCAGCGCGCCCTTGGACGCCGCGTACGCCGCCTGCCGCACCTGCGACGGGGCGGCCACCGACGACTGCGTACCGATGATGACGACCGACCCGCCGCGCTCCTTCAGCGCCGGCAGACAGGCCCGGGTCATCCGCAGCGTCCCCAGCAGGTTCACGTCCATGACCTCCTGCCAGGTGGCGAAGTCGGCGTCCTCGAGACCTCCGAAGTAGCTGTCCCACGCGGCGACATGGACCACCGCGTCGATGCGCCCGAACCGCTCCCGCGCCAGCGCCGCGAGCGCCTCGCACCGGCCCTCGTCCCGGATGTCCGTCGGCAGATACGCGGTGTGGGTGCCGTCCGGGTCGATCTCGGCGGCGGACTTGGCGAGATGCGCCTCGGTGCGCGCGCCCAGCACGGCGTTGCCCCCGTCGCGTACGACGGCCGAGGCGACGCGGTGACCGAGCCCGGCGCCGACGCCTGATACGACGACGGTCTTCCCCTCCAGCAACACATGCGCCTCCGGGGTCTGGTGGATTTTCTGACGGAGCGTCAGAGTGGGCGGGGTCAGGTTAGGGCCGTCCGGCGGAGGAAGGAAGGGGACAGCCATGAACGAGGAGTCAGCCGCAGGGACCGCCGCGGAGGCGACCGCGGGCACCCGCAGCGACGTGTACGCGGAGCTGGCCGCCGTGGGGCCCTACGGCGTGCACCCCGGCCACGCCCTGATCACCATGGTGGAACCGCACCCCGGCCATGAGTACGCCTACAACCGCTGGTACGAGGACGACCACTTCTACGCGGGCGCGATGGCGATGCCCTGGATGTACGCCGGCCGCCGCTGGGTCGCCACACGCGACCTGCAACTGCTGCGCTACCCGGAGAAGTCGGCGGTCGCCGAGCCGGTGACCGCGGGCTGCTACATCTCGGTGTACTGGGTCACCGAGGGCCGCTACGACGAGCACATGAAGTGGACCGTCGGCATCAACAAGCGGCTCAACAGGGACGGCCGGGTCTACCGGGAGCGCCGCCACGTCTTCACGGCGTTCCAGGACCACGAGGCGACGGTCTACCGGGACGGCGCAGCCGGCCCGCGCGACTTCCATGCGCTCGACCATCCGTATGCGGGGCTGGTCGTCGAGGTTGTCGACGCGGAAGGGCCGGGCGCGCGGGCGGAGTTGCTGGAGTGGCTGCGGTCGCGGCATCTGCCGAACCGGCTGGCGGGCTCACCGGCCGCGATGGTCACGGTGTTCCGGCCGACGCCGCTGCCGGGCGACCGGATGACGTATGTGAAGCAGGTCGAGGGCGTCGACACACGGCTGACGCTGCTGTGGTTCCTGGAGGCGGACCCGAGGGAGTGCTGGGAGGGGCACTTCAGGGGGCTGGATGCCCAGGTGGCCGAGACGGGGTTGGGTCGGGTGGAGTTGGTGGCGCCGTTCATTCCGACGGTGCCGGGAACGGACAAGTACGTGGACAACTTGCGCTGACCGTAGGCAGACCCATCTGGTCGCGCCCTGTCGGCTGAGCTGTCTTCCCCACAGCGAACCGAGCTTTAAAAAAAGGGAGCGCCCCCTCGGCCGGGACGGCGGGCCAGTCGAGAGGGCTGTCGGGTGGTGCTTGTGCAGTTGTCGGTTGTGCTGGTCTTCCGGTGTGAGTGGTGCATCAGCCGAGGCGGAAGGCTCCCCGGCTCACCTCGGACACGAACGTGTTCCAGGAGTCAGGCGCGAAGCCCAGGGCGGGGCCTTCGGGAACCTTGGAGTCCCGCACGGCGATCGCGTGCAGAACCGGGGACCTGACCTCGACACATGCGCCGTTTCCCGTGGAGTACGAGGATTTGACCCACGTATCCGTGGCGCCCTGCTGAATTGCCATGTTTGCTCCGGTTTACCCAGTTGTCGAGTTGCTCCCGCAGTGCCGTGCGGATGCTGGCCGAGGCCAACGCCGTCGGGACTGTGCGGTGTGCGCCAACGTTCTTGCACGGTGGCGTGATCGACGCTACCCGCCAACATCCGGAACCGAAGCTGCCATTCACTCGACCGGATGGCATATTCCATTGGAGGCTTCCGCCCGGATGTGGCGAAGGTGTACGGTGCGGCGCCTTCCCGGTTCGGGCGGATCCATGTCCCCTTCGCGGTTCTTACGGCCTGTTCGTCGACGGGATCGACGGGATCACCGGGCGTAGTCCTTGGCGATGTCCGCGATGAAGTTCCGCGACTGCTCCACATTCAGCGCCTGCGCGCGCAGATGCTCGTACATGACGCTGTACTTGTGGACGTCGTTCGCCTTCTCCAGGTAGAGGTCGCTGGTGACGCCCTCGATGTAGACCACGCTCGAGTCGGCCGTGTCGGGGAACTCGAGGATGGCGTACTGGCCGTTGAGGCCCGGGTGGGCGCCCATGTCGAACGGGATGACCTGCACCGTGACATGCGGCAGTTGGGACTGCTCCACGAGGTGCTCGAGCTGATCGCGCATCACGTTGCGGCTGCCGACGACCCGGCGCAGCGCCGCCTCGTCCAGCACGGTCCACAGCCGCAGCGGATTGCTGGGCGAGGAGATCCGCTCCTGACGGCGCATCCGGACCTGGACGCGCTTGTCGATGTCGGTGGGCGCCGTCTCCGGCAGCGCGCCGGCGATCAGCGCCTCCGCGTACGACCGGGTCTGGAGCAGGCCGGGCACGACCTGCGGGTCGTACACGCGCAGGGAGGCCGCGTCCGTCTCCAGGCCGATGTAGACGCTGTAGGGGATGTCGCCGAAGGAATGCCACCAGCCCTGCTGGCGCGAGTCCTTGGCCATCTGCATCAGCGAGTCGACTATGCGGTGGTCCTCGACCTCGTACACGCCGCACAGGTCACGGACGTCGCGCTGGCTGATGGAGCGGCGGCCGTTCTCGAGGCGGCTGATCTTCGACTGCGACACGAGCAGTCGCTCCGCCACCTCCTCGGCGGTCATGCCCTTCTGTTCTCGGAGCCGGCGCAGCTCCTGGCCCAGTCGGCGTCGCCTGACGGTGGGATTGACATTGGACGCCACGGGACGTGCACCTCCGGCTGTGGGCCTGTCAACTTCGCGTATCTGGTGCTCAGCAGATTGCCACCAACGTGCTTCCTACCGCTGGAAAACACCGGATGTTCGGCGCATACGCGTCAGTTGTACGGGCCAGCAGTACGCCAGTCGGGTCCCTGCGAGTCCTGGGGCCGGTGATGGGGCCCTTGGCGGCGGCTTGACGGGGTCGTCGGGGCCCTTGAAAAGCGGCCGCGCGGGGCGGTGCGCCGAATCGTCGTTCCGACGGTCCGGCGTCACTGCCCCGCGCGGTCCAGCGGCTCCCGAACCGGGTCAGGGGACTGCTTTCTCGGGCTCGTTCGCCTCCGGGGCGCCATTGGCCCCTTCGGCTCACTCGCTGCGGTGCTGCGGTGCTGCGGTGCTGCGGTGTTGCTGTGGCGCGGGTGGTGCCGCTCAGTGGGCCACGGCGCGTGCCATGGACCCGTGGTGTGCCTGCATCGGAACCCTGCCGGGATCCGCCGCCCTGCCGCCCTGGCGACCACCGGCGGCGGCTGCGCCCCGGCGGGGCTGCACACCGACACCGTTCTGGACGTCCATCACGGCGTGCGCCACGAGGCCGCCCATGGGGTCGTGCCTGATCAGGTCCCGGAGGCGGGAGCGCGACGAGCGGCCCTCGTTCCCCGGGTAGAGGTGCTTGCCGAGTCCGACCGCGTGGGCCAGTGCGGCGAGCGCCGCGGTCCGTGGGTCCGGCGGCACGCCGGTACGGATCGCCGAATCCAGCCGGGTCCTTATCTCCCGGCTGATCTCCGTGTCGGTCGCCTGGTAGCGAGTGGTCGGCAGTACCCCGCACATCTGTCCCGGCACGGCATGCACCATGCCGCACCGCTCGAGATGCGAGAGATACGTCTGGCGGAGCCCCAGGCGGGGCCCGCCGATCCAGTGGACAGCCCGGACCGGAGCGCCGCGCCTGCGCAGCAGCTCCAGTGCGGAGTCCAAGGTCGGATCTCCTGTCGGCCGTGGTACCACCACGGCGATACGATCCCCGTCTGGGGCTATACGTCCGGCCAGCGCCAGCTCCACTAGCTGCGCTCCGGCCAGACCGAGGTCGAGCGACTGCGGCTGCGCTGTGGTACCCGTGGCCGGGTCCAGAGCGAGAAGCAGTAGCTCCTCCGGAATAGTTCTGCGGCTCCTGCCCATCCATGCCTCCCCGCGTGGATGAATGACAGGGTGACCCCTCTCACAATGGTCTGTCGAGGGTGCGTGACCGGTTCGTAAGGGAACCGGTAGGTATGTCGTTCTCGTCTGGCAGCAGGGCCAAGCCCTCACACAGGACACTGGTACATGGTTCGGACAGCGGGTTCGGCAGACTGAGCGGTTGGGCGCCGGACGTATGAAGGAGGCATCGGTGGCGGGCGAGTCCCCCGACATGTCGGAGCAGCAGAAGTCGTCGGGGGATCCGGCCGAGGTGCCGGTTCCGGCGCCGTCCTCGGGGGGCGGCGACCCCCGGCTCGCGGTCGCCCGCGAGGTCTCCATCCGCGTCGACCAGCCGACGGCGGTCTTCGCGACGCGGGCGCGCCGGGAGGCGTCGTCTGCGACGGAGAACGCGGACACGGCGGGTTCTTCGGACACGAGGACGCCGGCCGACGCCGACGCGGTCGCGTCGGGCGGGTCCGGTGACGGGGAGAGCGCGAATGACGGTGCCGACGCGGTCGGCGACGCGCGGCTTCGTGCGGCTGTGGCCGCGTGGGTGACGGGCGCGGACGCTGAAGGCTCGGGCTCTGAGCGCGTGTCCGCGGCGGGGGCGGCGGGTGCGGACGCCGACGCGGACCACGCGGCCGACGCCGGCGAGGAGCCGGGGGAGTCGGCTGCGGATGCCGGGTCTGCGGCAGCGGCCGCGGACGAGCCCGCGCAGAGCGCGGATGCGCGCCGGGATGCCGAAGCCGAGCCGAAGTCCCGCTCTGCGGCGGAGGCCGCCGGGCCTCGGCCTGCTGCTGGTGCGGAGCCGGAGCCGGAGCCGGAGTCGGAGCCGGAGTCGATGTCGGCGGACGCGGCGGACGCCGGAGACGGCAAGCCGAGTACCGCCGATGGTGCTGGTTCGCTTTCGGCCATCGGCGCCGACGCGGACTCCGAGACCGAGGGTGACGCCGGCTCCGCCGCTGACGCCGATTCACGAACTGACGACGGCTCCGGTGCCGATGCCGCCGTCGAGACCGGCTCCGCGGACGACGCCCCGTCCGGCTCCGACACCCCTGCCGACGCCGACGCAGACGCCGAGCCCGCCGACACCGGTGACCGTGGTGACTCCGGTCCCGGTGTCGATCAGGCCACCGCCGTGTTCAGGACCGTCCGGCCCCCCGTCGATCAGCCGACGACCATGCTGAAGATCGGCGGCCGGAAGCCCGGTGAGAAGGCCGCTGACGGCCGTGCGGCCGAGCCGGGCGGCGACGAGAAGCGGTCCGACGGGGCGCAGGGTGCCCCGAGCGACCGCAAAAGTGGTCCCGCGGGCGGGGACGCGGCGCGCGGCGCCGGGCGTCGCAAGGACGAACCCGATGCCGAGCGCGCCAGCAAGTTCGTGGCGCTGAAGCCGCTCGACGAGCCCGCTGCGGCGAAGAAGCCCGGCGCCCCCGCCCCCGCCCCCACGGGATCCGCGGTGCCCGGGAACGCCGGTCCCGAGCGGACCGCGCAGCAGCCCCTGCCGCCGAGGCCGCCGCTCGATCTGCTGGCCGAGCTGACGAACACGCCTCCGCCGCCGGAGACCCCGCTGCGTACCGTCGTGCGCCGGGTCAAGATCTGGACGCCGCTGGTCATCCTGCTCGTGATCGTGTTCGGGGTCGTGCAGGCGGTGCGCCCGCTGCCGACGCCGGTGCTCACGCTGACGGCCGACTCGAAGTACGCCTTCGACGGCGGCAAGGTGTCGCTGCCGTGGCCGAAGGAGGGCCAGGGCTGGATGGACGTCACCGGCCTCGGCACCATGGACGAGTTCGGCGAGCAGAAGTCCGTACCGATCGGTTCCGTGGCCAAGGCCATGACCGCGTACGTCGCGCTGCAGGACCACCCGCTCAAGTCCGGCGCGAACGGTCCGTCGATCACGGTCGACGCGACGGCGCAGAAGGAGGGCGGGTACGACGCCGACGGCGAGTCGACGCTCAACACCGTCAAGGAGGGCGACAAGCTCTCCGAGAAGGACGCCCTCGCCGCCATCATGATTCCGTCCGCGAACAACATCGCGCGGCTGCTGGCCCGCTGGGACGCCGGTTCCGAGGAGGCGTTCGTCAAGAAGATGAACGCCACCGCCAAGAAGCTCGGCATGACCAACACCACCTACACGGACCCCTCCGGGCTGAAGGAGACCACCGTCTCCACCGCCGAGGACCAGGTGAAGCTCGGCAACGAGCTGGTGAAGATCAAGGCGCTGACGGACATCACCAAGCTGCCCACCTGGAAGGACCCCTCGGGCACGGTCTGGCAGAACTACAACCGCCTGGTGCCGTACGACAACGCGATTGGCATCAAGACCGGCTCGACCACCAAGGCCGGCGGCAACCTCCTCTTCGCCGCCACCAAAGAGGTCGGCGGGGAGACGGTGACCGTCGTCGGCGCCGTGCTCGGCCAGCACACGCCGCCGATCATCGACACCGTCAACGCGGTCAGCAAGACGGCGATGCTCGCGGCCCAGGAGGCCCTGAAGGGGGCGACGATCCTGAAGAAGGGCGATGTCGTCGGGTACGTGGACGACGGTCTCGGCGGGCACACGCCGGTGGTCGTCACGAAGGACGTGTCCGCGGTCGGCTGGGCCGGGCTCACCGTCCGGTTGAAGCTCGGCGACGACGGCACGACCGTCCCGCACACGGCGAAGGCCGGTGCCAAGGTCGGCGTGCTGAGCGTCGGCGACGGCTCCGGCACCGCCGTCGAGGTCCCCATCGCGCTCCGGGACGAGCTCAAGGAGCCCGCCTTCAGCGCCAGGCTGACCCGGTTGCGCTGACCCGGCTGGGGTGACCCTGCCCGCGGTCACCCCGGGGCGATGCCCCCGGGGTGACCGCGAGCCGTCCGCCAGACGACCTGGAACCGTCCCCGGGACGAACCGTCAGGGAGCCTCCCGGCGGTCCCCGTGCTAGCGTCGCGGGGATCGGGGCGGGTGCCGGGGCTTGCCCGGGGTGGACGACCCCGGGACCCCGAACGAGGACTACACACGTACGGGGAGTGTCTTGAGTGGCCACTGCGGAGCCGACGCGGGCCGACGACGCGGAGCCGGATGACGGAAAGGGTGGTGCGCGAATAGCGCTGCCCGCCCAGCGGCGTGAGCAGTACGCCGCACCCGAGGTTTCTGAAGCGGCCCCCACCCGGTCGCCCCAGAAACCCACATCGCCCCCGACCGCCTCCGCGAGCGGGGGACGTCCGGGCCGGCCCGGGCTGCTGATGCTGCTCCGCCACCCGGTGACCTGTGTGACGGCCGTCGCGGCCGTCCTGCACATCGTGTGGTTCTTCGTCTTCGCCAACAGCGGGGGCGATCTCGCGGCCCAGGACGCCTGGGCCGAGTTCGTCGGCCGGCACCCGGACTCCGCGTACAACCTCGCCTGGTACGGCGGCATGCACCCCGTGTCGTACAGCGTCGTGTCGCCGTATCTGATGTCCCTGCTCGGCGTGCGGACGACGATGATGATCGCCGGCACGGTCTCGGCCGGGCTGGTCACGCTGATACTGGTCCGCAGCCGTGCTGTGCGTCGGCCGCTGTGGGCCGCGGCCGGCGCGGTCTTCGCGCTGCTGTGCAACGCGGTGTCGGGCCGTGTGACATACGGCCTCGGCACGATGTTCGGGCTGGCGGCGGTCGCCGCCGTGTTCTGCTGGCCCTACCGCTGGCGGTACAGGCGCTGGGCGAAGGCCGCCGTCGCCGCGCCGCTCGCCGGCCTCGCGACCGCCTCGTCACCCGTCGCCGGGCTCTTCGTCGGGCTCGTCGCCGTCGCGCTGTTCCTGCAGAAGAGACGCCCGGGCGCCTATGCGCTGGGGCTCGCCCCGACCGCCGTGGTCGGCCTGTGCGCCTGGCTGTTCCCCTTCTCGGGCACCCAGCCGATGGGGTTCGGCTCGGCCGTGCTGCCGCTGCTGTTCTCGGGCTTCGTCCTCTTCCTCGTACCGAAGGAGTGGACGACCGTGCGCCTCACCACGGCCGTCTACGCCCTCGCCGTGCTGCTCACCTGGCTGATCAGCTCCCAGATCGGCTCCAACATCACCCGGCTCGCCATGCTGTTCGCCGGGGTGGTGCTGCTGGCAGCGCTGCCGTTCGCCGAGCCGCGTACACGCAAGTGGTATGCGATCGTCGTCGCCGTCGCGGGGTCCGTGGCCTGGATCGGTTTCAAGGCGGCCGACGACGCGGTGCACACGACGCCCGCCGCGTCCTGGGCGCGGGAGCTCGCCCCGCTGGTCCACCAGCTGCAGGTGGTCGGTGCCGAGAAGGGCCGCGTCGAGGTCGTCCCGGCCCGCTCGCACCGCGAGGCGTCCGCGCTCGCGCCGTACGTGAACCTGGCCCGCGGCTGGAACCGGCAGGCCGACATGGAGCGCAACCCGCTCTTCTACGACGACACCCTGAACTCCGCGAACTACCACGACTGGCTCAAGCGCTGGGCCGTCCACTACGTCGTCCTTCCGAAGGACGAGCCCGACGGGCACGGCGGCGAGCGGGAGCGCGAGCTCGTACTGCGCGGACAGCCCTATCTCGAGCAGGTGTGGGCCGACGCCAACTGGCGGCTGTTCGCCGTCAAGGACCCGACCGCGCTCGCCGAGCCCAACGCCACCGTCGACCGCGCCGAACAGGGCGAGCTGACCATCGAGGTGAAGCAGGCGGGACTGGTGCTCATCCGCATTCCGTACTCGCCGTGGCTCGGACTCGTCGACGCCGAGGGCAAGGGCGTCGAGCCGCCGAAGGAGACGGAGGCGTCCAAGCAGCGCGAGGAGGGCACTCCGAAGATGTTCCGGAACGACAACGGCTGTCTGATGGAGACCGAGGAGGACACGGCCGGCGACAAGTGGACCGAACTCCTCGCCCCGCGCCCCGGCGTCTACCGGCTTGCCGCGCCCTACCAGCTGCCCCGGGGCACACCCTGTCCCAAGGAACTGCGCTGAGCCCCGGCCCTCTAGGCCCTGTCGTCAAATTTCCCGCCTGCCTCGCGGCGCCTGGCACGCACGCTCGCCGCGTTGCCGAAACGCCCACGTGGCTCCGCCACGAGGGCGCTCCGGCGCCTTGCGAT